>JANMXB010000098.1:0-1772 GCA_031380765.1 Pseudomonadota bacterium
GTCATAGAGAGATGCTATCCACCGAAGGTCATGCCGGTCAATTCTTCCTTGAGACGCTTCTGATCCCCCGCGTCGCGCGAACGCGTGAGACGTTCGGCCACCTCAAAGAAGCGTTTCTTTTCCCGCTCCCGGGCTTCAAGGCCGGACTCGATCAGGTCGACGATCACGCGGTTAGCACTCGTCCGGGTCGTCGTTGCAAGCGACTTGACCCGACGCGCGACTCCAGCCGGTAGGCTTACGCTTTGGCGAATGGTCTTTTCGGCGGTCGGCACGACACCAGGATACACCTGATTGCACCAAAATGCACCAATCGATCAAGGCGCCATGCTCGCGGCCTTGATCGACTCGGTACGGATCTCCTCGGTCAGCTGCGCTTTGTAGGCCGAAAACTGCGGCGTGGTCTTCATCGTGTAGTGGCGAGGGTGCGGCAGGTCGATCGGCAGGATCGTCTTGATGCGCCCCGGCCGGGCCGACATCACAGCCACCCGGTTGGCCATGAAAATCGCCTCGTCGATGTCATGGGTGACGAATAGCACTGTCTTTTTGTCGATTTCCCAGATGCCCAGCAGCAACTCCTGCATAAGTGCGCGTGTCTGGTTGTCCAGCGCGCCGAAAGGCTCGTCCAGGAGCAGCATTTTCGGGTCGTTGGCGAGCGCGCGCGCAAGGGCCGTTCGCTGCTGCATGCCCCCGGAGAGCATCTTGGGGAAATGCCGCTCGAAGCCTGCGAGGCCGGTCTTGCCGATGAAGTACTCGGCGATTTCTTTCTGGCGGGCCTCCGCCATGCCCTTCTCGCGCAGGCCGAAGCAGATGTTCTCCCATACGGTGAGCCAGGGGAACAGCGTGTAGGACTGGAACACCATTCCCCGATCGGAACCCGGCCGGCTGACCGGCTCGCCGTCGAGCAGCACGAGCCCGGTCGTCGGCTGGTCCAGGCCCGCCACGATCCTCAGCAGCGTCGACTTGCCGCAGCCCGAAGGCCCGAGGATGGTAATGAAATCGTTGTCCTCGATGGAAAGACTTGTGGGCTGCAGCGCCTGCGTAGGCGCACCGCCGTTCACACCGGGGAACACGCGCGACACCCCCTCGATGGCAAGCTTCGACATCAGAACGCCCAGGGGTAAAGCTTGCGGTTGACCCACTTGAAGCCGAAGTCGGTCACGAGGCCGATCACGCCGATCGTGAAAATCCCGAAAATCATCTGCCCGGTATCCAGCATGCGCTGGCTGTCCATGATCATGTGGCCGATCCCCGTCTCCGCGCCGACCAGCTCCGCGACGATCACGTAAGTCCACGCCCAGCCCAGGACGAGCCGCAGCGTCTCGGCAATCTGCGGCGCGGCGCCCGGCAGCATTACGCGCCGGACGATGCCCGGGGCGTCGGCGCCGAGCGTGTAGGCCGCCTCGACAAGGTCCTTGCGCGTCGAGCCCACCACGCCCGCCACCATGAGGATCACCTGGAACACCGAGCCGATGAAGATCACCAGCAGCTTCTCGGCTTCGCCGATGCCGGCCCAGAGGATCAGAAGCGGAATGAACGCCGAGGCCGGCAGGTAGCGCGCAAACGAGATGAACGGCTCGAAAAACGCTTCCACGGGCTTGAAGGCGCCCATCATGATGCCCAGGGGCACCGCAACGACCGCGGCGAGCAGGAAACCGCCCACCACGCGGAAAAGCGTGATGCCGACGTCCTTGATGAAACCGAACTCGGCGAAGAGGTTGTAGCCCGTGACGAGCGTGTCGAGCGGGGTCTTGAGGAACATCTGGTCGATGAAG
>JANMXB010000106.1:0-6157 GCA_031380765.1 Pseudomonadota bacterium
CTGCCGGGCGCGCCCGCGGTGGCGCTCGGCTCGCGCACGGTGATGACCTACGGCGAGCTTGCCGCTCGCGCCACACAGCTCTCGGCGGGGCTGCGTTGCCGGCTTGGGCTGCAGCCGGGCGAGCGCGTCGCCATCTGCATGCAGAACTGCGTGGAGTACTTCGAGGTGCTCTTCGCAGTCTGGCACGCGGGACTCGCCGCGGTTCCGGTCAACGCCAAGCTGCATGCGCGCGAGCTTGCGTGGATCCTCGAGAATTCCGGCGCGAAAGCGTGCTTCGCCGGCAGCGACGTCGAAGGCGTGGAAACGATCGGCGCGCGCAGCAAGGCGTTCGAAGCGCTGCACCTGGATTGCGCCGCCGATGCCGCTGAAGCGCGACCGGGCGACGCGGCCTGGCTCTTCTACACGAGCGGCACCACCGGCGTGCCCAAGGGCGCAATGCTCACGCACCGCAACCTGTTGTTTGCCACGCAGGCTTATTTTTCGGACATCGACCGGCTGTTTCCCGGCGATTCGATCCTGCACGCCGCGCCGCTGTCGCACGGCTCCGGCCTGTATGCCCTGCCCCATTTTGCGGCGGGCGCGGTGAACGTGATTCCCGAAAGCAGCGGGTTCGATGCCGAAGAAGTGTTCGGATTGATCGATGCGCATCGCGAGATGTCGTTCTTCGCCGCGCCGACGATGGTGGTGCGCCTGCTTGGCAGTCCCGCCGCGCGGGCCGTGCCCAACCTGAAGACCATCGCCTACGGCGGCGCACCCATGTACGTCGCCGATGCGGTCCGTGCCATCGAACTTTTCGGCCCCCGCCTCTACCAGCTCTACGGGCAGGGCGAGAGCCCGATGACCATCACCGGCCTGCCCCAGTCGTACCACGCCGAGAAAGATCATCCGCGCTTTCTCGAGCGGCTCGCGTCGTGCGGTTTTGCGCGCACCGGCGTCGAAGTACGCGTGGTGGACGACGAAGATAAGGAGCTGCCGATGGGCGAGGTCGGCGAGATCGTCACGCGCAGCGACTGCGTGATGTCCGGCTATTGGCAGAACCCGGAGGCGACGGCGAAGACCCTGCGCGGCGGCTGGCTTCACACGGGCGACCTGGGCAGCCTCGACGCCGAAGGATTCCTGACCATCCGCGACCGCTCGAAGGACATGATCATCTCGGGCGGCTCGAACATCTATCCGCGCGAAATCGAAGAGGTTCTGCTCAGGCACCCCGCGGTCGCCGAGTGTTCCGTTGTCGGCCGCGCGCACCCCGAATGGGGCGAGGAAGTGGTGGCGTTTGTCGTTGCGCGCGGCGGCGCGACGGTTGCTCCTCAGGATCTCGACGCGCTATGCCTCGAAAACATCGCCCGCTTCAAGCGTCCCAAGGACTACAGGTTCGTCGAATCGCTGCCGAAGAACAACTACGGCAAGGTCCTGAAAACCGAACTCAGAAAACGCCTCGATTAATTGAGGATGGCGTAGGTCGTGGTTGCGTGAGCGGCGACGCGGTCGTCCTTTGCGCCGCGCAGCGTGATTTCACCGAATGCGAGCGTCTTGCCAAGGCGGATCACGCGCGCTTCGACGAGCACATCCTGTTGCGCGATGGGGCGCATGAAGGTCACGTTCTGAGACACCGTTGTGACGGGTTTGAATTCGCCGAACGATCCCGCCAGGGCGATGACCATGGCGGTATCGGCCGCGGACATCAAAGCCTGTCCGCTGAGCGTCCCGCCGACGCGCACGAGGCGCTCCGAGTAAGGCATGCGAAGGACCGCAGCGCCAATTGCCACCGACTCGACGCTCAAGGCCAGGTCCTGCACCCACGCCGCAAAATTGGCGGTGAGGATTGCCTGCGCCGCAGGGACGCTGAGAAAGGCGGGCGGCGTCACGGCATCGAAGAGCCGGTCGGCTCGTCGGCGCCGAAATCGTGCGAATTGGTGAATTCGCGCAGGATGCCGTCCGGGGAGAAATACACCCAGAGGACCCGCTTGTCGTCGACCTCGAGCCACTTGTATTCCCAGACCTCGCGCGGCGAGAACGCGGACTTGCCGACCGTGGCCGGATACGGCGGGCCGAAGAGTTCGCGCACGTCCTTCGCGGTCGTGGAGCCGGGCACGAGCTTGTCCATGTTGGCTCGCGTAAGGCGCTGCTCGATGCTGCGCATGACGCCGTCGGGGCCCACGGTGACGGCATACGCGTGGCGCCCGATCGGATTGCGCGAGTAGTACAGCACGCTGTTGCCGTCGGGCCTGGCCAGCCGCTGGGCCGGCGCGCCCATGGCGGCTTCGACCTGCGGACCCGTCGAGCTGCCCGAAACCAGTCCGCGGCCGTCGAACGAAACACACGCGCCTGCGATCAGCGCGACGAGCATTGCGAGCACCGCCGTCTTCATCGCGCCGCCCTCCGCAGAACTTCGATCGACCGGCTGGCCGGATCGACGCGCACCCAGTCACCGGTCCTGACGACTTCGCGCGGATGCGGGCTCCAGCCTTCCGTAATCGTGATTCCGGCGAAAACCGCGCCTTGCACCATCACCGGATTGGTCACGCCGAAGACGAACGCTTTGGGCGCGATTTTCTTCCACTTGATGTCGAAAAAAGCCCAGCCCGCCGCAATCCCGCCCTTGGCCGTGGGGAAAAAACAGATCTTGTCCGTGATATTGGTGCCTTCGAGGTTGTGACCGGGCTTGGTGATGAGGCCCGTCCAGCGGTCGAGATCGTAGCGCGGCGAGAACCCTTCTTCGGAAACCACCGCCTCGCCTTCCACGACGGGCCCGTACGCGCGCTCGACTTTGATCAGCGCATGGGTCACCGTATTCATTACTTCAGCGTCCCGGTACAGGCGATGTCCACGCAATCGCGCGTGCGGCGCAGGATCGTGTTGAAGCGGTGCGCGCCGATGATGTTCACGATCTTGGCCGAGTTGGACACCATGTTGGTCCACTTGTTGGCGATGCGCATGGGCGACAGGTTCTGCAGGATGTAGAAGCAGACGCCTTCGAGGATCGTGACGCCGGCGGCCTCGAGCTTTTGCGCGTAACCGTGCTGACGCGACTGCGACAGGATCTGGTTGTTGGTGGTCACGAAGACGCTGCCGCCTTCCTTCACCTTGCGCCCGTCGAACAATTCGGCCAGGAGCTTCATCTCGAAGATCGACTGCTGCGGTCCCGAGAACACGACCAGCCGCGCGTCGCCGTCGCCCAGCTTGTAGCCGCGGTATACGGCCGCGATTTCGGCCTCCAGGATCACCATGCGGTCCGTCGGGGTGTTGCCGGCCAGCGCGGCATCAAGACTGGGCGCCTCGGGCGTAACGCTCACCATGTGGAACATGCCCATGGACCCATAGCTTGCGAGCGCGGCCCCCAGGTGCTTGAGCTCGTCAGCGCCCGGCGCCCGGCTCTGGCCGTGGAACACGGGCACAGCGTAATAGTTCTGGTGCGATTCGCCCACCAGCTTGCCGACCGCTCCCCAGTCGGCGAGGTCGTCCAGCTTCGCCTCGAGCTCGACCGTGAACGTGCCCCGGCGGTGCTCGTCGAGATGAAACCCGTACGCAGGCGTGCGGCCCGTGAGTCCGGCCGCCAGCGCCGCCGGACCCGATTCGAAATTGCTGCGCGCGCCGAACACCGAATTGGCGTAGATCACCGTGCCCGTGTCGCCCCAGGCGACGTGCTCGCCCAGGTGCGGCTGGTAAACGGTCTGGTAGTTGATGCAGGTGTCGGTCGTGACGACGTTCATGCGCCGCAAGGTGGCGATGAGGGTTTTCTCCTTCACCGCCTCGCCCTCGTCCTGACCCAGGCGCTTGCACTGGGCAAAGTCGATGCAGCGCGCATTGGTGGTGGTTCCCACGACACAGCGGGCACCGAGCCTGGCCGTATCCTGCAGCCATTCCAGGCCGCCGTCACCCATGACCTCGATGTCGCCCATCATGTGGACGTTGGTCACCGGCACGAAGCGCTTCGCACCCCAGAATTTGCCGACCTCGATCTGGTAGGCGACCGCCTTTTTTACCGCCTCGCCGCGCTCACCATTGAGCATGCCCTGCTCGTCGAGAGTCAGCTCCATCGGGATCCGCCGCGGGCTACGCGCCTTTGCCGGGCTCGGGGCTGAAATATTTCTCGAACTTGCCTTCTTCGTCCTTGAAGGTGTCCGCATCCGCTGGAGGCGTGCCCATGCGCGTGATGTTCGGCCACTTTACCGAGAAATCCGTGTTCAGCTTGAGCCATTTCTCGCCCCGGGGATCCGAATCGGGGATGATCGCCCCGGGCGGGCACTCGGGCTCGCATACGCCGCAGTCGATGCACTCGTCGGGATTGATGACGAGCATGTTGTCGCCCTCGTAGAAGCAGTCCACCGGGCAGACTTCGACGCAGTCCATGTACTTGCACTTGATGCAGTTCTCGGTGACGAGGTAGGTCATCGCGGCTCCGGCATTGGAATCTTCGGCAAAGCCGGTATTTTACATGGGCTTGAATCCCGGCCATGCTCCCATATCTAAGGTTTTACACCGCATTCCCAGGAGAAAGACCGTGCCGACCGAAGTGGTAAGTTATTCCGTGGACGTCGACGCCCGCAATTTCGACAAGGAGGTGCTCGAAGCGTCGAAAGAGGTCCCGGTGGTCATCGACTTCTGGGCCCCCTGGTGCGGTCCGTGCAAGGTCCTCAAGCCGATGCTGGAAAAGCTCGCCGCCGACTACGGCGGCAAGTTCAAGCTCGTCAAAGTCAATTCGGATGAGTCCCTCGACCTCGCGCAGGAATTCGGCGTGCGCTCGATCCCGGACGTGCGCGCCATCCGCAACGGCAAGCAGGTGGGTGCGTTCGTCGGGGCCCTGCCCCTGCCGCAGCTGCGCGCCTTCATCGACAAGCTGATTCCGTCGCCCTCGGAGCTCGAAAGAGCACGCGCCAGGGACCTGCGCTCGGCCGGGGATCCGGTGGCGGCCGCCACAGCCCTCACGAAGGCGCTCGACCTGGATGGGGGAAACGACCTCGCGCGAATCGACCTGGCCGAATTGCTGTTCGAATTGAAGAAACTCGACGATGCCGAAACCCTTCTCGGCACGCTAAAGCCCGATGCCGCCTGGGACGGTCGTGTCGCGACACTGCGCCAGGGGCTCGCGTTTGCCCGCTCCGGACTATCCGGTCCGGGCGAAGGAGAACTTGCGCGGCGCATCGCGGCCGATCCGGAGGATCTCGAAAGCCGCCTGCAGCTCGCCAACCTCCACGCCGGGCAGAGGAATTACCGCCAGGCGCTCGATGAGCTGCTGGAAATCGTCCGGCGCAGGAAGGATTTCCGCGACGGCGCGGCGCGCAAGCAGATGCTGGCGATCTTCAACCTTGCCGCGGACGATCCCGACCTGGTGTCGGCGTACCGCCGCAAGCTCTCTAGCGCGCTGTACTGAAGGCTCTCAGCCTCGCTCAGGATCGAGTGGAGACCCGCCACTGGGTCGAGATCGAGTCGCCCGTCATGGTGTACCGGTTTTCGAGGCGCAAAAAACGGTCGTGCGCCGCGCACGCGCCGGCCCACAGTCCGTTCCAGGCATCCAGCGCGCCGGGCGGATCTTTGAGGCCGAGGCCTTCTACAAGGCGCCAGCGCTCCAGGCTCAGCACGAATGCGCCGTCCGCGCGCTCGAAGACAACTTCCTCGGCCTGCCCTTCGAGCATTGCCTTGAGCCATAGGGCGAACGACGCGGCACTGTCCAAAGGGGCGGCTGCGCTCAGTTCGCGCGCCGCATTCTCGTAGAACTGGAGGCCGACGAGTCTGGCAACCCGACCCAGCTCGGCGCCCGCTTCCGCCGGAGCGGGAAAATCCTCGAGCACCGCGAGCATGGTGCGCACGTAGTCCATGGCGTAGCGGCGCCGCGTGCGCTCGAGCCGCGCCTGCGGCCACTGGGCCGTGTCCAACCCCGGAGCCGCGGAGGGATCGAATCGCGGCATCGTTTCTTCTCCGTACGCGAACCGCACGCGCTCGTCTTCGCGCAGATCGCGTTCGTGCTCGAGGTAGTAGCCCTCCAGCCCGGGCATGCCGTCGACGGTCATGCCGGTGCAGACGAAGCCCAGGCGCGGATTGCCAAGGCTCACTCCATTGTGGCCGTGCCAGCCGTGCAGCATGGCGGCGGACACCTCGTGGGGAATCGCGGCGATCGCGGTCCCGCGCCACATCCAGCGCGGCGGCGGATAGCGCACCC
>JANMXB010000126.1:0-10189 GCA_031380765.1 Pseudomonadota bacterium
GAGCAGGTCCTGGCCGATCGGCCCGTCGATGACTTTGCGCATGTGGTTTTCGTCGCGGAAGATGAACGGCAGGTTGAACACGTTCAGGTCATCGACCACCGGCCCCATCGCGCCCACCGAGATGCGCGCGATCTGCAGCGCGCCGACCTGCGCCTGCTCGATCATTTCCTTCTCGCCGCCCAGCTGCATCGAGGGGAACATCTGGATCGACAGGCGAGCGTTGGTGGCGGCCTCGAGTTTCCTGCCCATGCGCTCGATCGCTTCCACCGTCGGGTAGCCCAGCGGGTGGACGTCGGAGGCCTTGAGGATCATTTTCTGCTGGGCCTGGGCGGGCAGGCCCGCGGCAAGGAGCCCGGCGGCGCAGGCGGCGGCGAACAAACGGCGCGTATTCATTCTGGTTTCCCCTTTAGCGAAGCCCGGCTGGTTATCTGTTATGTTTATTAACCGGTTGGGTAATTCTGACTGACCTCCGCTGATCGTGCAACGCCGTGCGCATCCTCCTGAGCCATTCGCCTGACACCCTTGCCAGCTACTACGGCGGGCGCGCTTTGGCGGGCCTGCGCAAAGTGGGCGAGGTGCGCATGCATGAGGGTGCGCAACCGCTCGAGGGCGATGCGCTGGTTGCTGCGGCGCAGGATTGCGCGCTGATCGTGTCGTACCGGCAGTCGCCGGCGCCTGCATCACTGTTCGAGCGCCTGCCCGGGCTGGTCGCATTCCTGCGGTGCGCCGTCGATATCCGCAACGTCGATGTTGCCGCGGCCTCGAAGGCCGGCGTGCTTGTCACGCAGGCCAGCGCCGGATTCGTGCCGGCGGTGACCGAACTGGTGCTCGGATTTCTCGTCGACCTTTCGCGCGGCATCGGCCGCGCGGCGGCCGAATACCATGCGGGGCGGGTGCCCGAAGCGCATTCGGGCAGACAGTTGCGGGGCAGTACGCTCGGGGTGATCGGCTATGGCGCGATCGGGCGCGAAGTGGCGCGGCTCGGTGTGGCGCTCGGCATGCGGGTGCTGGTCTGCGATCCTTACGCGCGGGCTGGCGAAGAGGGGGTCGAGAACGCCGGGTTGGATCGACTGCTGGCGGACGCGGATTTCGTCGTCCCACTTGCCGTCGCGAGCCCGGAAACCGAGAACCTCATGGACGCAGCGGCGTTCGCAAAAATGAAGCCCGGCGCGTTCTTCATCAATGTATCGCGCGGCAACCTCGTCGATGAGACAGCTCTGGAGGCGGCGCTCGCCTCGGGCAGGATCGCGGGCTGTGCGCTGGACGTAGGCCGCGCGCCCGACCAGATGCCGGCGCCGCGCCTCGCCGCGCGCACAGACGTGATCGCGACGCCGCATACCGCCGGCCTCACATTGCAGGCGATCGAGCATCAGTCGCTCGAGACCGTGGCGCAGGCCGCCGAGATTGCAGCCGGCCGGATTCCCAAGGGCGCGGTGAACCCCGAACACTGGAAAAGGAAGGAGCTCTTGATATGAAGACTGTCCTGATTACCGGCGCCTCGGGCGACGTGGGAACCCATCTGCGCCGCGAGCTCGCCGGCCGCTACACCCTGCGCCTGTCGGACCTGCGTCCGCTGGAGAAAAAAGCCAAAGGTGAGTCCTTCATGAAGGCGGACATCTCGCGCATGGCGGATGCCTTGCGCATCACCAAAGGCGTGGATGCCATCGTCCACCTGGGAGGGTATTCGGTCGAAGGTCCGTGGGAGGCCATCCTGCAGGCCAACATCATCGGCTGCTACAACGTGTTCGAGGCCGCCCGCAGGAACGGCGTGAAGCGGATCCTGTTCGCCACCAGCAATCATGCGGTCGGTTTCTATCCGCGCACGCAGAAGATCGATCACCGCGTCTATATCAGGCCCGACGGGCGCTACGGCGTGTCGAAAGTCTTCGGCGAGGCGCTGGGGAGTCTTTATGCCGACAAGTACGGCATGGAGGTCTTCCTCATGCGCATCGGCAACGTGAACGCCAGGCCGATCGACAAGCGCAGGCTCTCGATCGTCTTCACGCCGCGCGACCTGGCGCAGCTCGTGTCGATCGGGATCGACCATCCGGACATCCGCTTCGAGATCGTGTACGGCGTGTCCGGCAATACGCGCTCCTGGTACGACAATTCGAACGCCTACCGTCTCGGTTACAAGCCGCAGGACGACAGCGAGGCTTTTGCGGCGGAGATCCTCGCGCGGAACGAGGCGGAGCATCCGGTCGGCGCGCTATACCAGGGCGGCGCGTTCACCCACGTCGAGGCCGTGCCGAATCCCGCCCCGCTGCCTGGCGGGAAGGCTAGCCCAGGCCGGCGGCGAAGTCCGCCAATAGCGCGTTGACCTTTTCGGGCGCCTCGAGCTGCGGAAAATGGCCGGTGCCCGAAACGATCTCGATGCGAGCGCCCGGCGCGCGGGCTTTGACGAGATCGAGCCACGGCGAGCTCTGCCCCTGCGCGAGCGACACCCGGATGCGCTCCGCGTTCATCGTCGTGCTTTGGATCACCATGAGCGGAACGCGCACCGCGGCAAGGGCGGCTTCCATGCGCCGCGCGTCCCAGCCCACCATGCGCGGAAACAGCGTGCTGCCGATTTCGGAGCGCAGCTGCAATGCGCGCTCGGTAAGCGTGGCCCTGAGTTTCGGGTCGCTGGAGACAATGAACATTTCCTCGAACAGGCGGCGGGCGAACACCCCGTAGCCGGTTGCGCGCAGTTGCTCGTTCATCACCCTTTCGGCGACCGTCGGATCGCCGAACCCCAGCCGGCTGCCGTCGATCAGCACGATCGCCGCAACGCGCTCGGGGGCGTACAGATAAGCCTGCAGCACCGCCCTGCATCCCATGCTGTGGCCGACCAAGATTGCGGGGGGGAACTTGAGTTCGCCAAGCAGGGCCGCGACGTCCGAGCCGTAGCTCTCGATCGAGCAGTCGTGCGAGTCACCGGGCGTCGCGCCGTGCCCGCGCAGGTCGCAGGCGACCACCGCGTTGGCGGCCTTGAAAAAATCGATCTGCGGCTGCCAGTCTTCGTGCGTGCAGGCGAATCCATGCACAAACGCGATTGGGGGATTGCCCTGGCCTGCCAGTACGTAGTGCATCAAGACGCTATCCGCTGAAGGTACCGTAGGCCATCTTACGCCTACACGGGAGTCAGTCGGTGCGCCGCCCTACAATCCGGGCATGGCACTCAAATCGACTATCTTCCGCGCCGAACTGCAGATCGCCGACATGGAGCGCAATTACTACCGCGACCATTCGCTCACGATCGCCCGCCACCCTTCTGAGAACGACGAACGCATGATGGTGCGCGTGCTGGCGTTCGCCCTCAATGCGCACGAGGCCCTGAAATTCGGGTCGAGTATCGGCAACGACGACGAACCGGACCTCTGGCAGAAAGACCTGACTGGCGCGATCGATCTCTGGATCGACGTGGGGCTGCCCGACGAAAAGCGCATCCGCCGCGCCTGCGGACGCTCGGCGCGGGTGGTCGTGTACAGCTACGGGCGGGGCGGGGATCTTTGGTGGAAGCAGTCCGGGGACAAGCTTGCGCGCTCGGAAAACCTGAGCGTGGTCGACCTGCCCCAGGCGGCCACCCAGGGCATCGCAAAGCTGGCCGGCGGCAACATGAAACTGCGCAGTTTAAAACTCCATTGCACGATCCAGGACGGGCAGATCTGGCTCGCCAACCAGGACCAGACCGTGCAGGTGGAGGCGGAGTACCGGCTGCGGGCTGCGCGCTAGCCTTTGCGGCTATTTTTTAGCCGCAGTTTTCCCTTCGGGCTTCTTCTGTTCGAGTAGGTCGCCGCGCTTTTTGAGCGTGTCGGCAAGCTTCCTGGCCGAAACCACGAGCACGTAGTCCTTGAGCGTTTTCTCGCGCGCGACGCGCTCTTCGAGTTTCTTCTTTTCGTCGGCCAGCGCCTTTTCGTCCGGCTTTGCATTCTTCGGCGGTGTCGATTCGCGCACGGGCATGCCCTCGACTTCGACTTTGACGAAGGCCTTGTCCTTTTCGACGTTGCCGATGCGCAGCGTATAGGTGAGGCCGTCGAATGTCGTCGCGGTCACGATGGTCGGTTTATCCAGGCCGGTATTCGCATCGGCCGCCGCAAGGTCCTCGATGTCGATTTTGGACAGGCTGTAGGACGCGGCATTCGCGCGCGACACGTCGAGCTTCTGCCCGGTAGTTTGTACCCCGGCGGCACGGTCGAGCTTCCAGTCGATGCCGTCGGTATCGCGCTCGATCCTGTATCCGTCGGCGCCTTCGGCCGGCTTCACTTCGAGGCTCTTTACGCGCTCGATGGCAAAGCCTTCCTTCGATATCCAGTCGCTGCTGTTGGCGCTCGCCACGCGCAGCGGGTCGGCAACGATATAGACCTGCTTGGGGTCGGAGGGCAGCATCACGAAGCGTCCGTCGCCCTGGGCTTTCGACGCATCGCCCTCGGGTTCTTTCTTGAAGTACTTCTTGCCCACCAGCAGCTCGGCCAGGGCCTTGCCGTCGGCGGCCTTGAAGACGATCAACGTCGCCGCGCCTTCCTTGCCGGGGTCCGCCAGATTGAGGCGCGCGCGGTCCTTCTCGCCGACAGGCTCGACCTGGCCGGCCTTGAGCTCGATGGCCTTCACCACCAGGTCGGTGACCTTGTCGAGGTCGGCGGGAAAGCCGTTCTTCTCGACGATGACCCAGCGGTTGTCTTTCTTCGCCAGGGTCAGCGTGCTTTTGGGCTCGAGGACGACGATGGCGGAGACTTCGCTGGCCTTCAGCCCGCGGAGCAGCGGTTGGCCCAGCTGCGCGGAGACCGCGGGCTTGTCGGCGGCACCGCGCTGGAAAACGAGCAGCGCCGCGCCGCCCATCACGACCACCAGCACGCCGAGAATGGCCAGGAATTGCCTGTTCATGCCGTCGCCCCCGATGTGGAAGCGGCTGCGGCGGAGCGACGCCGGCGGATTACGGCGAACCCGATGCCAACCAGCGTCACGAGCAAGGGCATCAGCGCGATGTTGACCACCTTGGTCCAGAACTGGAGCGCTTCGGCGTCCTGGCGCAGCGTCTTGCGCAGTTCTTTGAGGACCTGGCGCGTTTCGATCACGCGCTTCTTGAAGCGGTCGAGCTCGGCCTGCTGCTCGGGCGACAGGATCTGCGCCGACCTGGTGCCGCCGGATTGCTTCTGCAGCGCCTGCATCTTCTGGGTCGTCTGCGTCAGGTCGTCCTCGAGCTCCTTGATTTTTCCGAAATACTGCCTCTGCGCATCCGCTTCCATCTGGCGCACCACGGTCAGCGGCCGCAAGCTCGAGGCGCGGCTGCGCAGGCTCATGAGGTCGTCGCCCGAGGCGACCTGCTCGACCATGCCCTGGACAAAGGCCAGGTTGCCGTTGGAGGGCACGACGACGCGCTGGCCGAGGATGTTCTGCACCTCGACCGCAGCGCCATCGGCCAACATGTCCGCATCGGCCACCAGCACCACCGAGTTGTCGGCCGAGCCTTCCTTGAGCTGGGGACCCGTTTCGGCCGGCTTCTTGTCCTTGTCCGGAAAGGGCGCGGGCTTGCCTTCCGGGAACGCCGTCTTGAACTTCCCGGTCAGGCGCAGGGCCAGCGGCTTGGCCTTGTTGTCGGGCGCGAAGCCTTTCATCGCCGCGTCGCCCGAAATCGAAGCCACGATGTTGTCGACCAGCATCGAATTGGGCGAGGTGCGCGCCACTTCAGCGACCTTGAGGCCTTCGGCGGGCCTGGACGCATCGAACACGCCGGAAAACGCCAGCAGGAGGGTGTCGATCTGGCTGGTCGCCACGTCGTCCTTGCTGAACGCGGTTTTGTTCAGCGTGATTACCGTTGGCGTGTAGCGCTGGCCGGCGCCGGACGCGTAGGTCACGTCCGCGACCACCTTGCCCTGATCCATGTTGATGCCCCACGCCTTGAACAGGCGAGGAAGCGACGACGATCCCGGCTGTCCGGGCATGTTCGGCATCATCGGGTTGGGCTGCTGGTCGAAGAACATGTACGGGTCGACGAATGCGATCAGTTTTCCGCCGCGCAGCACGAACTGATCAAGGGCGTATTCGGCCGATTCCATGATGTCGCGCGGCTGGATCACGAGGAGCACCTTGATATCCTTGTCGATGGCCTCGGCATTCATCGGCACGGCCTTGACGTTGAAGTCGCGTTTCAGCTCGTTGGCCAGCACCCAGGGCTCGCTGCCCTGCCGCGTCATCGGGTTCATCTGCTCGCCCAGCACCGGGACCGCGCTCATCACGCCGATGGTCGGCCGCTCGGGGTTCGCCACGCGCGCGATTGCGCGGATCAGGTCGTACTCGAGCAGGCGCTCCCGCTGCTGCGAGACGTTGGAGATCGCCTGCTTCCTGTCCAGGCGGCTCACCGACAGTCCCAGGTAGAACTGCTCGCCCGTGAACAGGGTTTGCGGCTCGACGCCATCGAGTTGCGCGGCGTCTTCCTCGTCGGAATCCGGCTTGGGGTTGTATTTCTCGAGGATGAGGTTGGGACCGGCGACCGCCTTGAACTCGCGCACGAGGTCTTCGACGCGCTGCGCGAAGCTGCGCAGCTGGACGGGAATCGCGTTGTCGCTTTGGGAGACATACAGGCGCACTTTCACCGGGCCGTCGAGTTTTTGGAGGATTTTCTTCGTCCCCTCCGACAGCGTGTAGAGCTTGCCGTCGGTGAGGTCGGCGCGCACCGAGGCGCTCGAAGCCAGGTAGTTGAACGCGACGAGGATGATGAAGAGGGCGGCCAGGCCGACGGCCGAAAACAGGACGGTTTCGTATTTTTTCATTTTGGTTTCAGCCCGCCCGGTGGTTGCGCAGGATCACCGAGGTCGCGAACAGCGCGAAACCGATCACCGAGAGGAAGAAAAAGAGGTCGCGCGTGTCGATCACGCCTTTCTGGAAGCCGTCGAAATGGGTGATCACGGAGAAGGCCGCGACGATCTCGACCAGCGCCGGATTGGCCCAGCGCGTCATCATGTCGGTGACCGGATTGAAGCCCGCGAGGATCAGGAACAGGCACAGCACCACCGACAGGATGAAGGCGATGACCTGGTTGCGCGTCAGTGCAGAGGTCATGCACGTGATCGCGAGATACGCCCCGGCAAGGAAGAAGCTGCCGATGTAGCCGGCGGCGATCATGCCGTTGTCCGGGTTGCCGAGCCAGTTGGCCGTGATCACGATCGGGAAAGTCAGCGCCAGCGCAATGGCGAGAAACGCCCACGAGGCCAGGAACTTGGCAACGATCGCCTCCCACGCGTTCACCGGCATGGTGAGGAGCAGCTCCATCGTGCCGGAGCGGCGCTCTTCGGACCACACGCGCATGCCGACCGCAGGCACGAGCACGAGGTAGATCCACGGATGCCAGGCGAAAAAGGCCGACAAGCTTGCCTCGCCGCGCTCGAAAAAGCTGCCGACGGTGAAGGTGAAGAACCCCGCGAGCAGGAGGAAGATCACGAGGAACACATAGGCCACCGGCGAGGTGAAGTAGGAGGAGAGTTCCCGCTTGGCGATGGCCCGGATGTTGGCGACGGAGGTGTTCATTTCTTCACCGTATCGGGAAGCGTAATCCGGCGGAACACTTCGTCGAGCTGTCCTTCCTCGGTATGGAGCGCATCCACGCGCCAGCCTTCTCGGCCGGCCAGTACCATCACCGGGCGTGCCAGCGCAACGCTCGCGTGCTTGTCTTTCGGATAAACGCGCAACGCCGGGCCATCGACCTGCTGCTCGACGCGTGCCACTTCGGGGAGCGCAGCGAGCTTCGTCGCGTCCGCGCCCTGCGCCGTGATCGTCACCGCGCCGGCGAGGTCGGACATATTGCGCAACTCCTCCGGCGTGCCGTTGGCCACGATGCGACCGCGGTCGATGATGATCGCGCGCGTGCAGGCGGCGTCGACTTCCTCGAGGATATGGGTGGAGAAAATCACCGCCTTGGTCTTGCCCATTTCGCGGATCAGGTTCCTCACTTCGTGCTTCTGGTTCGGGTCGAGGCCGTCGGTGGGCTCGTCCATGATGAGCACGTCCGGGTCATGGATGAGGGCCTGGGCGAGGCAGGTCCGGTGCCGGTAGCCCTTGGAGAGCGTGTCGATCTGCTGGTGCAGCACGGAGGAGAGGAAGCACAGGTCCACGACGCGGCCCACCGCCTTTTTCTTCGCGGCGCCCCCAAGGCCGCGCAGCTCCGCGGCGAATCCGAGGAATCCCTCGACCGACATGTCCGGGTAGGACGCCGCATTCTCCGGCAGATAGCCGATCAGGCGCTTGGCCGCAAGGGCGTCCTCGACGACGTCGTGCCCGCCGATCGAGACTTTCCCCGCGCTCGGCGGCAGGAACCCCGTGATCATGCGCATGGTGGTCGACTTGCCCGCGCCGTTGGGGCCGAGGAAGCCGAGCACTTCGCCGCGCTCGACCGAGAAGGACAGGTCGTCGACCGCCTTTTTCAGGCCGAACGATTTGGTCAGGTTTTCAATCCGTATCATCGGGTAAGCCTTGTGAATTCGAGGCCGTGGCTGCCGGCGCGCAGTTAATCAGGGCGGCCTGCCGCGACTTCAAGGGGCCGCATTATCTCCCAGAACGGTCCGGCGTGACCCGTGGCGCGCGTTGAAGGTAAAATCCGGCCCTTCCGGATTTCCCGACCAGCCGCAGAGGACCGTACCTTATGGACACAGCGCTTCTTTCCAAAACCGCCGCTGCGATGGTCGCCCCGGGCAAGGGCATCCTGGCCGCCGACGAGTCGGCCGGCACCTGCGAAAAGCGCTTCCAGTCGGTCAACGTCGACTGCACCGAGGAAAACCGCCGCGCCTACCGCGGGCTGTTGTTCTCGACGCCGGGCGTAAACCGCCACATCTCCGGGGTGATCCTGCATGACGAGACCTTGCGCCAGAAGGACCAGGCCGGCGTCGCCTTCCCCGCGTACCTCGACAATCTCGGCGTGATCCCGGGCATCAAGGTCGACAAGGGCATCATCACCATTCCGCTTACCGTGGGCGACAAAAACGGCGGCGAGAAGGTCACCGAAGGCCTCGACGGCCTCGACCAGCGGCTGGCGGAGTATTTCAAGCTCGGCGCGCGCTTCGCCAAGTGGCGCGCGGTGATCACGATCGGCGGGAATATCCCCACCCATACGTGCATCTACGCCAATGCCCATGCATTGGCGCGTTACGCCGCGGCCTGCCAGGCGGCGTCCATCGTGCCGATGATCGAGCCCGAAGTGCTGCTCGACGGCGGCCACACGGTCGAGCGCTGCGAAGAGGTCACCGAGGCCACGCTGCGCGCAACCTTTGCGGCGCTGGCCGCGTACAACGTGGCTTCCGAATTCACGATCCTCAAGGCGAGCATGGTAGTCTCCGGCAACGCAAACAAGCGCCAGGCCGGCGCCGCGGAAGTGGCCGAGCGCACATTGCGAGTCCTCAAGCGCACGGTGCCCGCGTCCCTGCCCGGGGTCGTGTTCCTGTCGGGCGGCCAGTCGGACCTCGCGGCGACCTCGCATTTGGACGCCATGAACCGCATGGGCGCACCCTGGCCGCTGACGTTCTCCTATTCGCGCGCGCTGCAGAATGCCGCCCTTGCGGCGTGGAGCGGCAAGCCCGCCAATGTCGCAGCGGCCCAATCCGCGTTCTCGCATCGGGCCCAGATGAACGGACTGGCCGCGCAGGGCAAATGGAATGAGAAACTCGAAAAGGGTGCCGCGTGATGGGACAGCCGTTATATGAATCGAGCCTGAAGAGCCTGCCGAAGATCACCAGCGGCAAGGTGCGCGACATCTATGCCCTCGGCACGGACAAGATGCTGATTGTGACGACGGACCGGCTTTCGGCTTTCGACGTCGTGCTCGGCGACCCGATTCCCGAAAAAGGGCGCGTGCTGACGGAGATGGCCGATTTCTGGTTCGCAAAGCTCGCCCATGTCGTGCCGAATCACCTCACCGGCATCGATCCCGAATCGGTCGTCTCCGGTGCGGACGAGAAAGCCCAGGTGCGCGGCCGCTCGATCGTGGTGAAGAAGTTGAAACCCCTGCCGATAGAGGCGGTAGTGCGCGGCTACATCATCGGCTCGGGCTGGAAGGACTACCAGCAGACCGGCGCGGTGTGCGGCATCCAATTGCCCAAGGGCCTGCAGCAGGCGGCCAAGCTCGCCGAGCCGATCTTCACGCCGGCGACCAAGGCGGAGATGGGCGAGCATGACGAGAATATTTCGTTTGCGCAGATGACCAAATTGGTCGGCGCGGAACTGG
>JANMXB010000136.1:0-2192 GCA_031380765.1 Pseudomonadota bacterium
TCGGGGCCAGCAGTTCGCCATAGAGCGCGGCATCGGCCCAGAGGTAGAAATATTCGAAACGCTCTGCCTGCGGCAGCGTGGCGAGCAAGTGCAGGGTCGCGAGCGCACCAGGGCCGAAATACGGCGAATGCGGAGCAAGCCGGACATTCATCCGTTGCGCAAGCGCCGCCACCTTGAGGAATTCGGTGACGCCGCCAACTTTAGTGACCGATGGTTGGGCGACCTGCAACGCCCCGGCCGCGAAGAGGGCCTCGAACTGGGTGGCGAAGCAACAGTTCTCGCCGGCCGCGATAGGGATGCCGCAGGCTTCGCCCACCGCGCGCAATGCCGCCCCGTCCTCCGGCGGAAACACCGGCTCCTCGAACCACTCGAGGCCGAGCGGCGCAAGGCGTTTCCCGATTGCCATCGCATCGGCGGCATTCCACTCGCAATTGACGTCAAGCATCAACGCCGTCTCGCGTGGCACTACGGCGCGTGCCGCGGCGATCACAGGCTCGCTCACCTCGTGCAACTTGATTGCGTCGAATCCTTCGCCCAGCGCGCGCTCGCAATAGCGTGCGACGAGCCCGGTATCGGCATAGCGCAGCAGGCTCGCGTAGCAGGCGAATCTTTCGCGCCGGGCGCCGCCGATGAGCGCGTGCAGCGGCTTGCCCGCCGCCTTCCCGGCGAGATCCCAGAGCGCGATATCGAGGCCCGAGAGTGCGAACGCAGCGATACCGAAACGACCGAAGATGTGCAGCCGTTTCTGGATCTGGGCATGCAAGCCGGCGATGCCGGCCGCGTCCGGTCCCGCTCGCCCGGCATCCCACCCCACGGCAAGGGGCGCAATCATGTCTTTCACAGCCGCGGCGACGGCGTTGCGGCACGAATACGAAAACGCCTCGCCCCAGCCGGTCAGGCCGGCATCGGTGTCCACGCGAACCAGGCAGAAATCGAGCGCTTTCCAGCCGCCCGAACCGAGCGTCCAGCCTTGCGAGCCGTAGGTGAAGGGAATGGAAAGTGGAATCGCTTCCACGCCAACGATCTTCATGCGCGCTCGCTATGCGAATTCAACCGACGAAGCGCGGCACGAAGCCCTCGCCCTTGCGGTCGATGTGGCACGCAAAAGGGGCACCGAAATGCGCCGGCATCAGCAGCGCACCACCTGCGCACTGCTCGAGCACCTTGCGCCGGCTCAGGCGGGCATTGGCGGCGTCGGCGCAAGCGAAGCTGTTCCAGTGCGGCCGGTACACCTGCAGCGCGTGGTGCAGGACGTCGCCGCAGAACACCGCGCGCTCTCCGTGCGACGCAAAATTGATTGTGATGGTGCCCGGCGTATGGCCGGGGGCTGGCTCGACGCCAAGATGCTCGTCGAGCTTCGTGGCGCCGGAAACCATTTGCGCCAGGCCCGCCTCGACTATGGGCAACACCGAGTCGCGGAACGAGCCCAGGTTGGCCGGCCCTTTTTCGGGATCGTTGTCGACCTTCAGGTAGTGGTCGTAATCCTCGCGGCTGAACACATAGCGCGCATTCGGGAAGGTCGGCACCCAGCGGCCGTTGTCCAACCGCGTATTCCACCCGACGTGGTCGACGTGCAAATGCGTGCACATCACCATGTCGATGTCCTCGGGTTTCGCACCCGCGGCGGCCAGCCGCGCCAGGTAGGGCCTTTCCTGCATGTGCCATAGCGGGCGCGCGGCACGCGGCTTGTGATTGCCGACGCAGGTGTCGATGAGGATGCGCTTGCCGTCCACAGTCAGCAGCCAGCTGTGCACGCTGAGCTTGAGGAACCCGGAGGCCGGGTCGTAGTGGGCGGGCGCAAGCCAGGCGCGATGCTCTTCGAGCACGGCCGGATCCCAGTCGGGAAAGAATTTCACCGCATTGAAATTCGGCTCGTAGCTTTCTTCGATGCGCGCGGCGACGGCTGCGCCGATTTTCACTTGCGTCATGTGTGCACCTTTCGTGGAGGTCGGGGAATTGTAGGGCCTCGAGGCGAACCTCGACCAGAATCCTCCCACTGGATGCAGGAGACGCATGCACGCAATCGCAGCCGCAACGATTTTCACGTGGCGATTGCGCGCCATCCCTTCGATCGCCGGTTTTCGACTGGGTCACTGCTGCAGCCCGGAGGTCAGGATGGAGGATAGTTCCGAGAGGTCCGGCAGCACTTCGATATTCCGGATGAGCGCGAGTACCCGCTCGGATTTTTCCTC
>JANMXB010000189.1:0-2735 GCA_031380765.1 Pseudomonadota bacterium
TCGGCTGGGCGCTCATCAATCCCAAGATTGCACCCAAGCTGCCGCCGGACAAGTACACGGTCGCGGTCCCCGACTGGATGCAGCGTTTGCAGCGCGGCGCGGCGCGGCGGATCCTTGGCGGCCTGATTGCCGCCACGTTCAAGCCGTCCGTGTTGAAAGGCGCAATGGGCCCGGACGGCCGGCCGGTGACCTTCGGACTGATCTTGAGGAACCTGCTTGCGGCCCTGCTGCCGGTCGCGTTGACGGCTTTGCTGCTCGCAGCGGGCTGGTGGTACGTGATCATCCACAACGCACCCGCGCCGGTGAGCGTCCAGGCGGCGGCACCGGTCGAGACCGCGCCGGTGGCGGGCGGAGGGCTCGCGGAACCACCCGCGGCCGAGGAGCCGGAGACGCCCAAGGAACTCGGCAGCACCGAGGAAAAGACGGAAGAGCCGGCGATCAAGGAAGGCGATTCTCCGCCGCAGGTGGGTTCCCAGTTCGCCGAAGCGCCTGCGGACGAAGCGATGGGCAAGGTGCCCGAGAGCTTCTACACCTGGTTCTGGTCTCTGGCGGCGTTCGCGGCCCTGATGCTGATTTTTTACTACTCGCGCATGGACGGCGAGCAGCTCGAAATTCTGAAACTGCTTGCGGAGTCGGTCGTCCCACTCGGCCTGCTCACGTTCATCGTGCTCGCGGTGATCCTATTCGGCATCACGACCGCATCGGAGTCCGCCGGCATCGGCGCGCTGGGGGCGCTTTACCTCGCAAGCTTCGCCAAGTACCGACGCATCGCCCTGTGGTCCAGTCTTGCAGGCGGGGTCGCCGGGGTTGCTCTCGGAACCATGCAGGGCGGGGTCATGACACTGATTGTGTCTGGATCGCTCGGCGCGCTGTTTGCCGGAACAGCGGTGCCGTGGCTCATGGATTTCGTCAACGCACGCAAGCTCGTGCAGAACCTCAGGGAATCGACTTTCCTGACCGCCAAGACCACCGCGATGGTGTGCTGGCTGTTCGTCGGCTCGGCGCTGTTCTCGGCGGTGTTCGCCTTGCATGGCGGACAGCAACTCATCGAGAAGTGGGTGCTGGGCATGGACCTGACGCCGCTCCAGTTCCTGATGCTGTCGCAGGCGATCATCTTCATCCTCGGGTGGCCGCTCGAATGGACCGAGATCATCGTGATCTTCGTGCCGATCTTCATTCCCTTGCTTACCCATTTCCAGGTCGATCCGATCCTGTTCGGCACGATGGTGGCGGTCAACCTGCAAGCGGCTTTCCTGTCGCCGCCGGTGGCGATGTCGGCCTTCTATCTCAAGGGTGTTGCGCCCAAGCACGTGACGTTGAACCAGATTTTTGCCGGCATGATGCCCTACATGCTGATCGTCATCCTGTGCCTGGCGATCATGTACGTTTGGCCTGGCATGACGTTGTGGCTGCCAAATTTTCTCTACGGCGCAAGCAGCTAGTGTAGTGCGCCACAAATGATAGAACTTAAATACGATTGCGTTGTCTGTAGTATGAGGAGGCTACAGACATGCGAATCGCACCTGCCGTCACGATCACCGAAGAGCAAGCACGCCAGCTTCAGGCATGGGCGCGCGGGCGTAGCGTCGAGGTTCGTCTGGCGCAGCGAGCGCAGATGATTCTGCTGGCGGCACAGGGCATGACCGACCAGGCGATCGCAACCGAGCTGAAGGTGGGCCGGCGCACACCGGCGCGCTGGCGTCAGCGATTTCTCGAGCAAGGCCCTGCTGGGATCGAGCGCGACGCGCCTCGCCCGGGAAGAAAGCGCCAGATCTCTGCGGCAAAAGTGCGCGCAGTGATTGCGAAGACGACGCGCGAAGTCCCGGCGCACTCGACGCACTGGAGTACCCGCACGATGGCTGCCGCCGCCGGGATCAGCGAGACGAGCGTGCGGCGTATTTGGCACGCCAATGGACTCAAGCCGCATCTTCTCAAAGCGTTCAAGGTTTCCAACGACAAACGCTTTGCCGAAAAACTCGAGGACATCGTCGGGCTGTACCTGGATCCACCCGAGCACGCGCTGGTGCTTTGCTGCGACGAAAAAAGCCAAATCCAAGCCCTGGATCGTACCCAGCCCGGGCTGCCGTTGAAAAGGGGCCGCGCGCAGACGCTCACGCATGACTACAAGCGCAACGGGACGACCACGCTGTTTGCCGCCCTCAATACGCTGGACGGTGCGGTCATCGGCCAGTGCCTGCCGCGGCATCGCCATCAGGAGTGGTTGAAGTTCCTGCGCCAGATCGAACGCGAAACTCCGTCCGGGCTCGATTTGCATCTGATCGCCGACAACTATGCCACCCATAAGCATCCTACAGTCAGAACCTGGCTCAAGCGCCACCCGCGATTCCATATGCACTTCACTCCAACCAGCGCTTCCTGGCTGAACATGGTCGAGCGCTTCTTCCGCGACCTGAGTCAAAACGCGATCGAACGCGGCGTGTTCCCCAACGTGTCTGAACTCATCAGCACCATCGAAGCCTATGTCGAAAACCACAACCGCGATCCCAAGCCGTTCATCTGGACGGCACGCGCCTCGGACATCCTCGCAAAGGTCGTCAAAGCGCGTGCACGACTCAATAAGTTCCAATCTGTTTGACGCACTACACTAGCCGCTCGGGGCCTCCAGCCGGGCCGGCGTCTCACGCCGCCGCCAGGCTGTGCGTGCGCACCGCCGTGCCAGCCTCTCGCATAGAGGGGGAACTAACGACTACTTGCGTGCGAGTCTATGGCCAAGG
>JANMXB010000197.1:0-3366 GCA_031380765.1 Pseudomonadota bacterium
GCCGGTCTCGAGGTCGTGCGCCGCCTGAACGAACTGGGCATCCAGACGCGTGCCCCGATCGAGGTTGCCGCCTGGACCAATGAAGAGGGCTCGCGCTTCGTGCCAACGATGATGGGCTCGGGGGTGTTCACCGCGGTCTACACCGCCGAGAAGATGCACGCGCAGAAGGATGTCGACGGCGTGAGCGTTGGCGAAGCGCTCAAAGCGATCGGCTACCAGGGCGATGCAAAACCGCTCAAGGTGGGCGCATATTTTGAGGCGCACATCGAGCAGGGCCCGGTGCTCGAGAACACCAAAACCACGATAGGCGCGGTGCAGGGCGCGCTCGGCCAGCGCTGGTTCGACGTGGAGATCGCGGGCCAGGACTCGCATGCCGGTCCGACGCCGATGGAATTGAGAAAGGATGCGCTGCTCGCCGCGAGCCGTCTCGTCATCGAGGTCAATCGCGTTGCGCGCACGTATCCGGACAACGCCCGCGCCACGGTAGGCCATATGCGGGTTTCGCCAAACTCGAGAAACGTCGTGCCGGGTGCTGTCAGCATGACGCTCGATGTCAGGAACGCCAAGGACGAGACGCTGCTTGCGATGGTCGAGGATCTGAAGAAAACCGCCAAGGCGATCGAAACGGAATGCCGCGTCTCCATCGAAGTCAAGGAAATCCTCTATTTCGCGCCAAGCCATTTCGATCCGAAGCTGGTCGAGAGCGTGCGCGCTTCGGCCAAGGCGCTGGGCTTGTCGTGCCGCGATATCGTCAGCGGTGCCGCGCACGATGCGGTGTACCTGAACCGCGTGGCACCCACCGCGATGATCTTCGTGCCGTGCGAGGGCGGCCTGTCGCATAACGAATTGGAAAACGCGCGTCCCGACGAAATCGCCGCGGGCGCGAGCGTACTCATAAACGCAATGGTTACCGCGGCGGTTGTCGCCGGGGAAGCCAGGGCAGCCTGAAAAAAGGACGCACCATGAACGATCGCGCAAGCAACGCAGTGGACCTTGAAAAGAGTGCCTATTTCATGCCGTACACGGCCAACCGTGAATTCAAGAAGGCGCCGCGCATGGTGGAGCGCGCCGAGGGCATGTACTACTACACCCCGGATGGCCGCAAGGTGCTCGACGGGACCTCGGGCTTGTGGTGCGTAAACGCCGGACATTGCCGGCCGAAAATCGCCGAGGCGATCGCCGCGCAGGCCAAGAAACTGGACTTCGCGCCGTCCTTCCAGATGGGCCACCCCATCGCGTTCGAATTCGCGGATCGCCTGGCGCAGATTGCACCCAAAGGGCTCGGTCACGTGTTCTACACGAACTCCGGTTCCGAATCGGCCGATACCGCTCTCAAAGTCGCGCTGGCTTACCATCGCGTGCGCGGCGAGGCCGGCCGCTTTCGCCTGGTTGGCCGCGAGCGTGGCTACCACGGCGTGAATTTCGGCGGCATGTCGGTTGGCGGCATCGTCGGCAACCGCAAGACCTTCGGTACGGCGATGCTGCCGGGCGTCGACCACATCCGTCATACGCACGATCCGGTGCGCAACCTGATGACGCGGGGTCAGCCGGAGCATGGCGGCGTGGAGTTTGCCGACGACCTCGAGCGGCTCGTCGCGCTACATGACGCCTCGTCGATCGCCGCGGTGATCGTCGAGCCGATGGCCGGTTCCACCGGTGTGCTGATCCCTCCGAAAGGCTACCTGCAGCGCCTGCGCGAGATCTGCACCAAACACGGCATCCTGCTCATATTCGATGAGGTCATCACGGGCTTCGGCCGGCTTGGCGCGCCTTTTGCCGCAGACTATTTCGGCGTGAAGCCGGACATGATCACCTGCGCGAAGGGCATCACCAACGCGGCAGTCCCCATGGGTGCGGTACTGATATCGAACGAGATCTACGACGCGTTCATGAACGGTCCGGGCGGGATGGAGTTTTTCCACGGCTACACCTACTCGGGCCATCCGCTCGCCTGCGCTGCGGGAATCGCCACGCTGGACATCTATGCGGAGGAAGGCCTGCTCACCCGCGCGGCGGGCCTGGCCAAATACTGGGAAGACGCGATCTGGTCGCTCAAGGACGCGAAGAACGTGATCGACCTGCGGGTGATCGGCCTCGTCGCCGGCATCGAATTTTCGCCGCGTCCGGGGGCCGCCACCAAGCGCGCCTTCGAAATATTCACCAAGGCGTTCGAAAAAGGCCTGATGGTCCGCGTTACCGGGGAGACCATTGCCGTCTCGCCGCCGCTGATCATCGAGAAACCGCAGATCGACCAGCTGGTGGGCATCATTGGCGAGGCCATCAAAGCCGTGGAATGATGACAGCGTGACGACGGCACGCGGCACTGAAAGGGCCACAGGGCTTGGGAGCCGCGCCTCCCAAGCCCTGTGGTTCTCCCTCTGTTCCTATTTCGTTGCTGTACGCACTACTCCGAGCCGCCGGCCCCGCGACGGTTGGCGCAGCCGCGGCGGCGCCACCATGTCGCGCACGAAATTGGGCAGAGCGAACACCGCTTCGTGGGTTTCGCCGTTGTAGTACTGCAGCTCGATCAGCTTGCGGTGGTCGATCCTGCGGTCGATCTCGTCCGCGGTGAAAGACTTTGGGTCGAGCTTGTCGGAGGCGCAGGCCATCGCCCACAGCGAGCCGTACAGCGGCACGAACAACGTGAACGGTCGCACGATGCGGAACACCGAATTGAGGCGTCCCGAGATCTCGGCGACCTGCCGCGCCTGCGCCGCGGGCGAGCCCAGGTGCAGCGTCAGCGCGCCGCCCGTGGCGAGGATTGCGCGGCACTGCTGGAAGAACTCGGTTGAATACAACGGCTCGGCCGGACCCATCGGGTCGTTCAGGTCGAGCACGACGAGGTCGAACTTCTCCTTGGTCTCGCGCACGAAGCGCAGCCCGTCCTCGATCAGCACGCGCAGTTTCGGGTTGTCGAAAACGCCGTTGTGCACGGCGCCGAAGTGCTCCTTGGCGACCCGGATGACTTCGGCGTCGATCTCGACCATGGTGACCTGCTCGACCGAAGGGTGCTTGAGCACCTCCTCCGACGAACCGCCGTCGCCGCCTCCGATGATGAGCACGTTCTTCGGGCCGGCGTGCGCCGTCGCCGCCGGATGGATGAGGTTCTCGTGATAGACGAACTCGTCCTTCTCGGAGGTCATGTTGAAGCCGTCCAGCCGGAACAGTTTGCCGAAGTGCGGCGTGTCGTAGATGGCCAGCTTCTGATACTTGGTCTGCCATTGGCCGATCTGGCGCGAGGCCTTGATGTAGAACCCCGTCGACTCGTTGAGGGGCTCCATGAGCAGGTGCTCGCCGCGGTCGATCTCGTGCGTCGCGGCCTCGGTCGGCTGGAAGTGGTCGATCAGGGCGCGGAACAGCGCGCGC
>JANMXB010000224.1:0-4378 GCA_031380765.1 Pseudomonadota bacterium
CCGGCCGCGTTCCCGGGCCAGCATGCAGCTTGCGGACTGGATGATGCGGAAATACTCTCGCGGACGGGGGAGTTGACCACACCTGAGCTATTTTTTGGGACGCACCTGGTATACCCTCCACCCTAATCATGCCCCACGACCTCCTAATCAAAAACGGCCTGCTCATCGACGGCACCGGTGCACCTGGACGGCGCGCCGACGTGGCGATCGACGCAGGGCGCATCTCCGAGATAGGCAGCGTCTCGGGGAGCGCCAAGCGCGTGATCGACGCCGACGGCCTCGCAGTCGCCCCCGGCTTCATCGACCCGCACACCCACTACGACGCGCAGATCTGCTGGGACGGCGCGCTGACGCCCTCTTCCTGGCACGGCGTGACCTCGGTGGTGATGGGCAACTGCGGCGTCGGCATCGCGCCCTGCCGGCCCGCGACGCGCGAAATCGCGATGCGCGACCTGGTGAACGTGGAGGCGATTCCTTTCGAGGTGCTCAACCAGGGAATCACCTGGGACTGGGAGAGCTTCCCGCAGTACCTTGACGCCGCCGCGCGGCGCAAACCCTCGCTCAACCTCGCCTTCCTCGCGCCGCTGACGCCGTTCCGCCATTACGTCATGGGCGAGGCCTCGATGGAGCGCGAGGCGACCGCGGAAGAAACCGCGGGTATCAAGGCGCTGCTCGGCGAAGCGATGGACGCGGGCGCGTTCGGTTTCTCGAGCACCCTGCTCAACCAGCACATGGGCTATGAGGGGCGGCCCCTGGCCTGCCGCAACGCGAGCCGCGCGGAGTTGAAGGCCTACTGCAACGCGCTCAAGGAGCGGTCCAAGGGATCGATCGAGATCGCGATGACCAAGCAGATCGGCGTGATGGACGACCCCGAGCTGGAATTGCTCGACTTCATGCTTACGGAAAGCGGGCGCCCGATCACCTTCATCGCGATGTTCGACCGCGACGACATTTCCGAGGCGGTGCGCACGTCGTTGCGCAAGGCCGCGCCGATGATCGCGCGCGGCGCGCGGCCGCAGACTTCGCCGCTGCCGCTGACGCGCGAAATCAACATGCGCAACCCGTTCTCGTTTGCCGCCTTCCCGTCGTGGAAGCGCGTGTTCGAGGACAAGTCGAAAGAAGCGCAGGCGGCCGTGTACCGCGACCCCGCCTTCCGCGCGCAGTTCCGCGAGGACCTGAAGCGCCCGGCGGCCTTCGGCAACTGGGAGCGCATCACGGTGCACGAGGTGAAGTCGGCAAAGCTTAAGAACCTCGAGGGGCAGACGGTGGCCGAGCTCGCGGCGGCGCAGGGCAAGGACGGCGTCGACGCCTTCCTCGACCTCACGCTCGCCGACGACCTGGACAACGAATTCACGATGACTTCCTTCAACAACCGCGTCGACCGCATGGCCGAGATCCTCAATAACCCGGACATGCTGCTTGGCCTGGGCGACGGCGGCGCGCACCTCGACATGCTGTGCGACTCGGGCTACCCCACCTATGTGCTCGGCACGTGGGTGCGTGAGCGCAAGGTGCTCACGCTGGAGCACGCGGTGCGGCGCATGACTTCCGATCCCGCGGATTTCTTCGGCATCAAGGATCGCGGCCGCCTGCTGCCAGGGCTGGCCGCCGATGTAGCGATCTTCGATCCCGCCACCGTGGGCTCGATAGGCAGGCCGGAGCGGCGCTACGACCTGCCGGGAGGCGCGAAGCGCATGGTGATGCGCTCGCAGGGCATCGAATACACCTTGGTGAACGGCCAGGTGACTTGGGAACGCGGGGCGCTCACGGGCGCGAGCGCAGGCGTGGTCCTGCGTTCCTAGGCGGCAGGCGAAGTCCCCCTGAAGACGCCGCCCTGGATTGGCGGGGACGCAAAGCGAAATTCGAATCCTGGTGGACAAGCTGGCCGGCCCGCGCCCGAGGATGCGAGCTTCGCGAAAAATCGATCGGCTAAGCGCCGGGACTCTCTTCGACCGATCGAGCTTGACGGACATGCAGGTTGAGAGCCGTGCATGCAGCAAGCAGCATGTACCACAGGGTGAATGCCGAAACGGTTGCAATGGGCCCAATTCTTTCGAGCAGAATGCCCGATATCGCAGCCCCGACGGGAGTGAATCCGAAGGCAAGCAACCGGAACGTGCTATTGACGCGTCCTTGTAGTGCATCCGGAATGAGCGCGAGCCGATAGCTGAACTGCACAACGTTGTAGATTGGCAGCGTTACGTACATGAGCGCGTACACCACCCCCAGCAGGAGAAAATGCGGAACGACGCCATAAAGCGGAAATAATGCCGCCTGAGCGCAAATCGCAAAGATGATCACCTGACCAAAAGAAAAGCGCTTCTGTACTCGTCCGCCGATCAGCGATCCGACAACGCCGCCAATACCGCCGATACTGAAGATCAGTCCTATTTCAATATCGCTCGCGCCAAGCTGCTTCGCCATGACGATCACGATCAGGGGCACGGCCGCGTTCACCATATTCACGCCGCCCGTGAGGAACGCCATGTATCGGATCAGGGGCCGATGCCAAAGCCAGCGCAATCCTTCCACAATCTCCATCCGCAGCGCCCGCGCGGGCGGGGCTTTGCTCACCCGGAAGTCCTGTCTGATGAAGAGTAGCGAGATACTCGATAGTACGAACGAAGTTGCATCGGCTATGAAAGGCGCAGCGCGGCCAAGCGTCTGATAGAGCAGCGTGCCGATCGACGGTCCCACAATCTGCGCCGCGCCGAATGCCGCTTCGTTTTGCGCGGCCGCTTGCGGCAACTGCGCCGCAGGCACTACCCGTGCAAGCGCGGCCACCTCGGCAAGGTTGAAGAAGACGAACAAGCTGCCTTCAACGAAGGCCGCGGCGTAAAGCTGCCAGATTGTCAGTACGTCAAGCCATAAAGCGATCGGGACTGTGATCACAGTCAACGCGCGGCCAAGATCGCAAAGGATCATTACACGCTTGCGATCCCAGCGGTCGATCAGGGCGCCAACCGGCAAACAGAAGATCAGATAGGGAATGCTGTACAACGCTGCGGCCGCGCCCGCCGCGGAGGGCGAGTTGGTCAGCTCCAGGATCAGCAGGGGATAGATGATCGATGTTGCAGCCGAGCCAAGGGTCGAGACCACCTGCCCGCCCCATAGCAGCATGTAGTCTCTGTTAGCCAGCAGGGATGAAGATCCAGCGATGGCCCGGGCCGGTGATACCTGTGGACTACGCACCTAATCGAGCTTCTTGGTCATGTACATGTTCCGGTAATGGAACCCCCGTTGCTCTTCGCAGCCCCCTCATTGAATCACGTCGGCGGCACGCGGGAGCACCGGCGCGCGCGGTGGTCGAATCGCTGCACGCCGGGATTCAGCAGTCGGCTGACGGGAATCCGCGCCCAGAGTTCCTTGTCCTTGCGAAAGAACGCGCCGAATTCCCCGGGCGTGAAACCGATGGCATCCGGAAAAAAGCTTGCCTGGCGCGCTGCACTGTGATTATACTTTAGGTATGAAAATCGCGATTTCCATTCCTGATGAAGTGTTCGACGTTGCTGAAAAGCTCGCCCGGCGTCAAGGTGTGACTCGAAGCCGTCTGTTCAGCGATGCGCTGCGTGAATATGCGGCCCGGCACGCGCCCGACGAGATCACCGATGCAATGAACCGCGTCGTTGCCGACGTTGGCGAATCCGGCGCCGATTTCGCCGTGGCCGCCGCAAAGCGAGTCCTGACTGACGAACAGTGGTAGTCGCGCGAGGCGAGGTTTGGTGGGCTGACATTCCTGAACCAGGCGGATCCGGGCCCGGCTTGCGCCGGCCGGTGATCGTTGTTCAAGGCAATGCCATTAATCGCAGCCGAATTTCCACCGTAGTCTGCGTACCGTTGACGACCAATCTGCGATGGGCGGATGCGCCCGGCAACGTAGCCCTCGGCACGCGCGAGACTCGGCTGCCCAGGGATTCGGTAGCCAACGTCTCGCAGATCGTCACACTCGATCGATCACTCCTCACCGATCGCGTCAGTAAACTGGCGCGCGCGAAACTGGATTTGATCCTCTCAGGGATCGACGTCATCCTCGGCCGATAGCGGCTGGCCGCCTACGCTCATCCGGTCAGCGTGCCCTGCCCCGCATCGACGCCGGCTGGCCCGGGAGCTTGAGCGAGCGCCCGGTGTCCACGATTCGGTCGCCTTCGACCCTGAGGATCGAGATGTCGCGGTCCATGTAGTTGCCGACATAGATGTACTGGCCGTCTTCGCTGAACACGACGCCTTCAGGCAGCCCGCCGACCTCGACCTCGTTGGTCCGCGTCACTTTCTTGCCGTCGATTTTGAGCGCAACCACGGTGGCGCGCTTGTTGTAGAACCAGGAACTCGGCGGCGCATTGGTCCCCTTGAGCAGCACCGCCACCGCGAGCTTGCCGGT
>JANMXB010000225.1:0-5552 GCA_031380765.1 Pseudomonadota bacterium
TCGATGCGGCCCGGAGCGATGCCTTCGAGCACGCGGAACTGCTCGGCGACCTTGAGCGCCGAATAGTGCGGCAGCATCACGCCGGCGCTGCCGATCCGGATGCGTTCGGTGGTCGCGCCGATCGCGGCGAGGAGCACCTCAGGCGCCGTACCGACGATACTGTCGCTGTTGTGGTGCTCGGAGACCCAGTAGCGGTTGTAGCCAAGCTTGTCGCAATGCTGCGCAAGCTCGATGCTCTCGCGGATCGCGGCACTCTGCGGGCGCCCCTTGGATGAGGTCGACTGGTCGAGAACTGAAAGTTTCATGGTTGCGTAAGTGTAAACTGCAAGCCACTGTGGCCGGTCCGTATTGGATGGGAGAATCGCATGTCAGTTCAGAAAGCCAGCGTCTGTCCCCTCGATTGCCCTGACACCTGCAGCCTCTCGGTCACGGTCGAGAACGACCAGGTGGTCGCCGTGCACGGGTCGGACGCCAACCCGCTCACGCGGGGCGCGATTTGCGCCAAGGTCGCCAACTACTACCCGGATTTCGTGCACGGAACCAATCGGCTGCGCCATCCGCTGAAGCGGGTGGGCGCCAAGGGCGAAGGCAAATTCGCGCGCGTCTCCTGGAACGAAGCGCTGGACCTCATCCATGACCGCGCCCGCGAAGTCATCGCCCGTCACGGTCCGCAAGCCGTGCTGCCGCTCAACTACGCAGGGCCGCACGGGATGCTGGCGGGCGATTCGATGTCGCTGCGCTTTTTCCATCGCATGGGCGCCTCGCTCCTGAGCCGCCGGCCATTATGCGGCGGCGTGCGCGGCGAAGCGTACGCCGGAACGTTTGGCGCGACACCCGGCACACCGCTGCAACAGGTGAGCCTTGCGAAACTCGTCATCGTATGGGGCAACAACGCCACGGCCTGCAACCTGCACCTGATGCGCCATATCAACGCCGCCAAGCGCAAGGGCGCGAAGCTCGTGGTCATCGATCCGAAAAGGGTCAAGGTCGCCGAACAGGCGCACCTGCACCTTGCGGTGCGTCCAGGCACCGACGTGGTCCTGGCCTGGGCGCTCGCCGTGGAACTCGAGCGGATAGGCGGACTCGATCGCGCGTTTATCGAACAGCACGTGCTCGGATTCACGGCTTTCATGGAGAGCGCCCGCAAATATCCTCCGGACATCGCGGCGGAAATCTGCGGCATTCCGGTCGAAGATATCCGCACGCTTGCACGCTGGTACCTGGATTCGGCACCGGCCGTCATCGCCTGGGGCAATGGTCTGGAGCGCAACCAGAACGGCGGTTCCGGATTGCGCGCGATCGCCGCGTTGCCGGCCCTCGCGGGAAAGTTCGGCGTGCCCGGCGGCGGCCTGGTCGGCGGCGCCGGGAACGCCTTCCCGAAGACGCCCGACCTGCTCGCCCGGCCCGACCTGGTCCCGCCGGGGACGCGCACGATCAACATCATCGACGTGGCGAAATCGATCCTCGACGACCGGCTCGATCCGCCTCTCAAGGCATTGTTCATCTACAACCACAACCCGGTCATCGTCCATCCGGAGCAGAACCGGATGAAACAGGCGCTGGCCCGCGAAGACGTGTTCACCGTCGGCATCGAAGTCGCCATGACCGACAGCATGGCCTACGCCGACGTGGTCCTGCCCGCCTGCACGCACTTCGAGCACGCCGACATCTACGCCGCGTACGGCCAGCAGTACCTGCAGCGCGCGGAGGCCGTGATCGCGCCGGTCGGGGAAAGCCTGCCCAACACCGAGATTTTTCGCAGGCTCGCGGCGCGGTTCGGGTTCGACGATCCCGCGTTCAAGTCAAGTGACACGGAGCTCATGGATGCATCCCTCGACGGGGCCGATCCGCGCATGCAGGGCTTGCGGCCGAGCGAACTCCCCACCGACCGCGCGCTGCGCATGGAGTATGGTGGCGAGGAGCCGGTGCTCTTCGGCAACGTGCTGCCGCGTACGCCCAGCGGCAAGGTCGAGCTGGAATCCGCGGTTCTCGGCGCGCGCTACGGCTCGCCGCTGCCGACGTTTCGCCAGCTGGTTTCCGGATTTCCACTCGCGCTAATCACTCCGGCCTCGGACAAGCGCACCACCTCGACTTTCGGTGGCCTCGCGGCGAACGACGCGACGCCAGTGCTGGAAATGCATCCGTCGGATGCCATGGCGCGCGGCCTGCGCGACGGCGCCTGGGTCAGGCTCTGGAACGACCTTGGCGAAGTGCACCTGCCGCTTGCGATTACCGACGCGATCCGCCCGGGCGTGGTGTGTTCAGAGAAAGGCGCCTGGTTCAGGACCAGCCGCAACGGCCAGACAGTGTCTGCGCTTGCGCCGTCCCACAAATCCGACCTCTCCGAAGGCGCATGCTACAACGATGCGCGCGTGGAAGTGGCGGCGCTTGAAGATGTACTGGTACCAGTACACTGATTGGCAGGTGATCGGCTCCTGGAGCCAACCTTGGAAATGTAATCTCCTTAATTCATGCCCGCGTCAGGCGTGGGAGGCGATGTAGGCCTTGACCTTGGCGGCGTCCGCGTCGATGACTTCGAAGCGCTGCGGGAGGGACTCCAGGTTCTCGAATCCCGCCGGGCGACCCGGCTCGCGGCCCAAAGCTTCCTGGATGGTCTCGGAGAATTTTGCCGGTTGGGCGGTTTCGAGGCAGATGAGCGGCACGCCCTCCTCCCTGTATTGCAGTCCGACTTTGATGCCGTCCGCAGTGTGGGGATCGACGATGACGCCGTAGTCCTCGTGGAGGCCGCGAATGGTCGAAACGCGGTCGGCGTGGGTGCTCGTGCCGGAGCTCAAACCGGTCGCCGCGATCATGTCGCGAAATTTTTCACCCGAAAGGTCGAACGACCCGGTCGCATCGAGCTCGGCCCAAAGCTCCTTCAGCCGCGCCGGATCCCGGCGCAGCAGATCGCTGACATAGCGCTCGAAATTCGACGCCTTGGAGATGTCCATCGAAGGGCTGGAGGTGGCATGCACCTCGGAGCTTTTGCGCACGCGGTATCTGCCGGTGCGGATGAACTCGTCCAGCACGTTGTTTTCGTTCGTGGCGAGGATGAGGCGCTTGATCGGCAGGCCCATGCAGCGCGCGATGTGCCCCGCATAGATGTTGCCGAAGTTTCCCGAGGGGACCGCGAAAGTAACCACTTCGTCGTTGGACTTCGTCGCGGCGAAATAACCCTTGAAGTAGTAGACGACCTGCGCCGCCACGCGCGCCCAGTTGATCGAATTCACGGTGCCGATGCGATTGGCGGCCTTGAAGGCCGCATCGCCCGACACGGCCTTGACGATGTCCTGGCAGTCGTCGAAGACCCCTTTCACCGCCAGGTTGAAGATGTTCGGGTCCTGCAGCGAGAACATCTGCGCGGCCTGGAACGCGCTCATGCGGCCATGGGGCGAAAGCATGAAGACGCGGATGCCTTTTTTGCCGCGCATCGCGTATTCGGCGGCGGAACCCGTGTCGCCCGAAGTGGCGCCGAGGATGTTGAGTTCCGTGCGCTCCTTGGCGAGCACATGCTCGAACAGGTTCCCCAGCAGCTGCATGGCCAGGTCCTTGAACGCGAGCGTCGGGCCGTTGGAGAGGCCGAGAATGTGCAGTCCAGGCTCGAGCGTCCTCAGCGGCGTGATCTCTTCGCTGCGGAAAACCTCCTTTGTATAGGTCCGGCCGATCATCGCGCCCAGGTCGATCGAAGGGATGTCGGCCGCGAATTTGGACAGGATGGCGTAGGCGAGCTGGGGATAGGTCATCCCGCGCAGGGCCTTGAGCTCGGGCAGCAGAATGACGGGGTACGCATCGGGAACGAACAGCCCGCCGTCCGGCGCAAGGCCTTCGAGCAGGATCCGGGTGAAGGATTGCGGGGTCCCCGCGCCGCGCGTGCTGACGTACTGCACTAGAGGAGCTCTTCCAGGCGGATGCGCGTGACCTTGCCGACCACCGAGCGCAGTTTTTCGATCTTCGCGATCGCACCGTCGACGTTCTTCTCTATCGCGCGGTGGGTAAGCAGGACGATGTCGACCCTGCTCTCCCCCTCGGCGGGTTCCTTCTGGACCATGGCGTCGATCGAGATCGAGGCGTCTGCCAGGATGCGCGTGAGATCCGCCAGCACCCCGGGCTTGTCCACCACGCGCATTCGCAGATAGTACGAAGTTTCGACCTCCCCCATCGGCAGGACCGGAATGTCGGATAGCCGGTCGGGCTGGAAGGCGAGATGCGGCACGCGGTGCTCGGGGTCGGCAGTGATGAGGCGCGTCACGTCGACCAGGTCCGCGACCACGGCGCTCGCGGTCGGCATGCTGCCCGCACCCGCGCCATAGTAGAGCGTCGGGCCCACCGCATCGCCCTTTACGAGGATCCCGTTCATTACGCCCTCGACGTTGGCGATCAGCCGGCGCGTAGGCACCAGCGTCGGGTGCACGCGCAATTCGATGCCGGCCTTGACTCGCTTGGTGATGCCGAGGAGCTTGATCCGGTAGCCGAGGTCCTCGGCGTAGCGGATGTCCTCCTGGGTGAGTTTCGAAATTCCCTCGGTGTAAGCCTTGGAAAACTGCATCGGGATGCCGAACGCAATAGCCGACATGATGGTCAGCTTGTGCGCCGCGTCGACGCCTTCGATGTCGAAGGTCGGGTCGGCTTCGGCGTATCCGCGCTTTTGCGCCTCCGCGAGCACCGCCGCGAAAGGCAGGCCCTTGTCGCGCATTTCCGAGAGGATGAAATTCGAAGTGCCGTTGATGATTCCGGCGATCCATTCGATCCGGTTGGCCGCGAGACCCTCGCGCAGCGCCTTGATGATCGGGATGCCTCCGGCGACCGCGGCTTCGAAACCGACCATTACGCCGTGCTTCTGCGCGGCCGCGAAAATCCGGTTGCCGTGCGTGGCGAGCAAGGCCTTGTTGGCGGTGACGATCTGCTTGCCATTCCTGATTGCCTCGAGCACCAGATCCCTGGCGATCGTGTAGCCGCCGATCAGCTCGATGACGATGTCCACGTCCTTCGAGCGCACCACTTCGTACGCGTCGCTCGTCACCCGCGCCTTTCTCCTGACAATCGAGCGCGCATGCTCGAGCGCCTTATCCGCGACAACGGTGATCTCTATCGCGCGCCCGGCGCGCCGCTGGATCTCGTCGGCGTTCCGGCGCAGCACTTCCCACACGCCGCCACCCACCGTGCCTATGCCGAGCAAGCCCACTCGAATCGGTTTCAGGCCTGCTTTCATTTGAGGAGCCCGTCCTTTTTGAACATCTCGCGCACGCCGCGCACTGCCTGCCGCAGGCGATGCTCGTTTTCGATCAGCGCGATGCGCACATGGTCGTCGCCGTAGTCGCCGAAACCGATGCCGGGCGACACCGCCACCTTGGCCTCGCGCAGCAGCTTCTTCGCGAACTCGATCGAGCCCATGGCGCGGTAAGGCTCCGGGATCTGCGCCCAGACATACATCGACGCCTTGGGCTTCTCCACCATCCAGCCGGCCTCGTGCAGGCTCTTGACCATGACGTCGCGGCGGCGCTCGTACTTGGCGCGGATTTCCTCCACGCACTCCTGCGGGCCTTCCAGCGCCG
>JANMXB010000257.1:0-4366 GCA_031380765.1 Pseudomonadota bacterium
CTCGAAGACATCAAGGGCCGCGACATTGTCGTGTTCAACACCGAGCGCCTGTCGCCGTTCTTCGAGCGCGTGGTCATCGCGAGCGGAGATTCCACCCGGCAGGTGAAAGCGCTTGCCGACAACGTGCAGATAAAGCTCAAGACGCTCGGCGCGAAAGTTCATGGTGTCGAAGGCGGCGACACGGCCGAGTGGGTGCTGGTGGACCTCGGCGACGTGATCGTGCACGTCATGCATCCGACCACACGGCTGACCTACAACCTCGAGGAGCTCTGGGGCGGCAAGGACGTGAAGATGAGGCGCGAGCCGGAGCCGACGGCGCGCCTTGCGCCCAAGCCGAAAGCCAAGCCCCCCGCCGCCAGGAAGAAGGCCCCGGCGAAACCGGGCAAGGCGGCCGCAAAAAAGAAGCCCGCGCGCCGCCGTGCCTGAATACGGCTCGTGACCCTTGCCGCGGCTCACCATCCTCGCCGTCGGCACCAAGCTGCCGAAGTGGGCCGACGACGCCTGCGACGAATACCTGAAAAGGCTGCCGCGCGGGTTCGAGGCCGGGTTGGTCGAAATCAAATCCGAGCCGCGCACCGCGGGCAGGACTGCGGAACAGATGATGGCCGCGGAATCGCAGCGTCTGCGCGCGGCGCTGCCGCGGGGCACGCGGCTGGTCGGCCTCGACGAGCGCGGCAAAGACTTCACCACGCTGCAATTTTCTTCCAGGCTGCGCAGCTGGCTCGATTCGGGCGTTGCCACGGCCATTCTCATCGGCGGGCCCGACGGCCTCGATAGCGCGCTCAAAGGCGAGTGCGAAGTGTTGCTCAGACTGTCGAGTTTCACCCTGCCGCACGCCCTGGCCCGGGCCGTCTTTGCCGAGCAGCTCTACCGCGCCGCATCACTGCTGAGCGGGCATCCCTATCACCGGAAATAGGCCGGCGACGCTGCTACACTCGGCGGCACCCCACCGCCATGATCACTTCCCAGGACCGCAGCATCTATCTGGCCTCGCGCAGCCCGCGCCGCCGGGAACTGCTTGCCCAGATCGGGGTGAAATTCCACCTGCTGCTGTTCCGCGACCTTCCGAACGCGGATCCGGAGGTCAACGAGGACACGCATCCGGGCGAAACGCCCCATGACTACGTCGTGCGCGTCTGCTGCGCCAAGGCCGAGGGAGGATGGAGCCGCATGCAGCAAAGGGCGCTGCCGCGCAGTCCCGTGCTCTCCGCCGATACCACCGTCGCGCTCGACGGCCTGATTCTTTCCAAGCCCGCCGATCGCAACGAGGCCGCGGCAATGCTTGCAGCGCTTTCGGGCCGCAGGCATGAAGTCCTCACCGCAGTGGCGCTCAAGTATGACGAACGGGTCGAGCTTGCCGTCTCGCGCACCGAAGTCGAATTCCGCGCGCTTTCCGAAGGCGAGATCCGGCACTACGTCGCCACCGGCGAAGCCGACGACAAGGCCGGCGGCTACGCGATCCAGGGACGCGCCGGCCAGTTCATCGTCGAAATCCGCGGCAGCTACTCCGGCGTAATGGGGCTGCCGCTGTACGAGACGGCGCAACTCGTCGAGCGCATGGGCATGCCGCAGGACCGGAGGCTCCCCGGCACATGAATGAAGAAATCCTGATCAATGTGACGCCGCAGGAGACGCGGGTCGCCATCATGCAAAACGGCGTGGCGCAGGAGCTTCTCGTCGAGCGCTCGGCCAGCCGCGGACGCGTGGGCAACATCTACAAGGGCCGCGTCGCGCGGGTACTTCCCGGCATGCAGTCGGCCTTTGTCGAAATCGGCCTCGAACGGGCCGCGTTCCTGCACGTTGCCGACATCTGGGAGCACCGGCCCAAGGAGGGCTGCACGACTCCCGCCAAGCCGATCGAGAAGATCCTCGCCGAGGGCCAGCCCATCGTGGTGCAGGTTGTCAAGGACCCGATCGGAACCAAAGGCGCGCGCCTGTCGACCCAGATCTCCATTGCGGGACGCATGCTCGTCTATCTTCCGCAGGATCCGCACATCGGGATTTCGCAGAGGATCGGCGACGAGGCGGGACGCGTGGCGTTGCGCGAGCGGCTGCAGCAGGTAATGCCGGCCGACGAAAAGGGCGGCTTCATCGTGCGCACGATCGCCGAGTGCGCCACGGCGGAAGAACTGTCCGCCGACATCGAATACCTGCGCCACCTCTGGCGTGACCTGCGCGAGCGGTCGCTGTCGGCGAAACCCGCCGAGCTGATTTACGAGGACCTCTCCCTTGCCCAGCGCGTGCTGCGCGACATGGTGACCGGCGGAACGGAATGCGTAATGATCGACTCGCGCGAGAATTTCCAGAAGCTCGCGGCTTTCGCGCAGACCTACACCCCGCAGGTGCGGCCCAAGCTCGACCACTACACCGGCGAGCGGCCGCTTTTCGACCTGTACAACGTCGAGCAGGAGATCGAAAAGGCGCTTGCGCGGCGCGTTGAGCTCAAATCGGGCGGCTACCTCATCATCGACCAGACCGAGGCGATGACCACGATCGACGTGAACACCGGCGGTTATGTCGGCACGCGCAATTTCGACGACACGATCTTCAAAACCAATCTCGAGGCCGCCCAGACGATCGCGCGCCAGCTGCGCCTCAGAAACCTGGGCGGCATCATCGTTCTCGATTTCATCGACATGGACTCCGAGGAGCATCGCTCGGCGGTGCTCGATGAGTTGCGCAAGGCCCTGTCCCGCGACCGCACGCGCATGACCGTGAACGGCTTCACCCAGCTGGGGCTGGTCGAGATGACGCGCAAGCGCACGCGCGAGTCGCTCGCCCACGTACTGTGCGAAACCTGCCCCACCTGCGGCGGCCGCGGCGAGGTCAAGACCGCGCGCACCGCGTGCTACGAAATCCTGCGCGAAATCCTGCGCGAGGCGAGGGCTTTCAATGCGCGCGAGTATCGCGTCCTCGCGGGACGCGCCGTGATCGACCTCTTCGAGGAAGAGGAATCGCAGTCCCTCGCGATGCTCTCGGACTTCATCGGCAAGCCGATCTCGATGCAGGTCGAAAACAGCTACACACAGGAACAATTCGATATCGTGTTGATGTAAGCAGGGGGCACGGGCCCCTTCCACGACGGACCCTTCCCGCGCCCCCGCACCCCCCTTCAAATCGTTCGGAACCTTCGCCATGCCACAAAAAGATCTCGTATTCCAATCTGCAAAGAAACTCGCCCGCCTCATCCGCACCCGCAAGCTTTCCGCCGTCGAGGTGATGAAGGCGCATATCGCGCAGATCGAGCGCGTGAACCCGAAGGTGAATGCGATCGTCACGTTCCTGCCCGAAGCTGCGCTCAAGGACGCCAGGAAGCTGGACGCGAAGCTCGGGCGAAAGGACGGTGCCCACGGCCTCGGACCGCTGGCCGGCCTGCCGATCGCCTACAAGGACATGGTGGTCACCAAAGGAATCCGCACCACGTTCGGGTCGCCGATCTACAAGGACAACGTGCCGGACGCCGACCATGTGCTCGTGGAGCGCCTCAAAGCCGCTGGCGCGATCACGATAGGCAAGACCAACACGCCTGAATTCGCTGCCGGCAGCCAGACGTTCAACAAGGTCTTCGGAGCAACCCCGAACCCGTACGACCTGGGCAAGACCTGCGGTGGCTCTTCTGGAGGCGCGGCGGTCTCGGTGGCCTGCGGCATGCTGCCGTTCGCCGACGGTTCGGACCTCGGCGCCTCGTTGCGCAATCCCGGCAACTTCTGCAATGTGGTCGGTTTCCGGCCGACGCCGGGGCGCACGCCCTACTACCCGACCGGCGACGCTTGGGCAACCCTGTCGGTGATCGGGCCGATCGCGCGCTCGGTGGAGGACACCGCGTTCCTGTTCTCGGCGATGGCCGGACCGGACCTGCGCTCGCCGATCAGCATTACGGAGCCGGGGTCGATCTTCGCCAAGCCGCTCAAGCGAAATTTCAGGAAAATCCGCGTGGCATGGTCGAAAGACCTCGGCGGCCTGCCGGTGGACAAGCGCGTCACCGCCGTTCTGGAAAAGCAGCGCAAGGTTTTCGAATCGCTCGGCTGCATCGTCGAAGACGCCGAGCCGGATCTCTCGGGTGCGGATGAGGCGTTCCACGTACTGCGCGCAGTGGGTTTCGTGCAGAAGTACGCGCCGCTCCTTGAGAAGCATCGCGACAAGCTCAAGGACACCGTCGTCTGGAACATCGAGGAAGGCATGAAGCTCGATGGCCCGCGCATCGCGCGCGCGCTGGCGCTGCGCTCCGACGTCTATCGCCGCATGCGCGAGTTCATGGAGCGCTACGAATTCCTGCTGTTGCCGGTCAACCAGGTGCCGCCGTTTCCGGTCACGCAGGCCTACATCGACGAGATCAACGGCGTAAAACTCGGCAATTACATCGACT
>JANMXB010000285.1:0-2672 GCA_031380765.1 Pseudomonadota bacterium
TCAGCAGAACGCCAGAATAGCGCGCGCCCTGCGATTGCCCGGTCTCGCGCAGGAAGCCGGAAAGATCCTCGTGGAATTCGACGTCCGGGAAATGCTCGGAACTAACTTCATGGTCGCCGGCACCAACGCCATCCTTGCCTATGACCTCGAAGCCGCGGGAACTCTGATCATCGGTGCCGACATGGCGACGGACGATTTCGATCTCCTGTGGTCGCGGGATCATTCGACCTCGTTGATGGCGAAGGACGCTTCGCCCTCCATCCTGGAAGCGCTCAAGCACGTCGACCCCACCTATACCGTCAACGAGGAGCGGCCGTTCCAGCTGCGCAATCGCGCTGCCTACGAGGTGGAGATCCTCGTGCCGCCCTCGCAGATCGAGGCACTCCCGAAGGCCGACCGAATCCGGCCCGCGCCGATGGAAGAAGTGGAGTGGCTTCTGCTCGGCGAAGCCGTCGATCAGGTGGTACCGGCCAAAGGAGACGCTGCGGCGAGAATCGTTGCGCCGGACCCGCGGATGTTCGCGCTTCAGAAGCTGTGGCTGTCTGAAAAACCGTCGCGCAGTGCTTTGAAAAAACCGAAGGACCGGCGTCAGGGCGATGCGCTGCTTGACGCGTGTGCAAATGGACAGCTACCCCGTCATCCGCTCGATGCCGCTTTCGTGAAGTCGCTGCCCAAGCCGTTGCTGCCGCACTACAGGCGATGGGCGTCGAGCCGGAAAAACAATTCCGGGCCGGGCGTTTGTGACTAGCGTGAGACAACCACGGCTTCCGTCGCCCCCTGGCAAACGTTCCACGCCGGCATCCACGCGCTGTGACGCCCATCACCTCCCGCCACAACGACCCAGAAATAGTCCGGACCGGACACCATCGGTACCAGTGCGTTGTCGTCGTCCGCGTCCACTGAAGCCGGCCAGCAGCCCGGCGCGTAGTAGCCGCGGCCGCGCAATTCACGCACCGGCAGGCGGCAGTGCTCGAACAGGTAATCGCGCACGTCTTTCTTGCCGAATCCTGCACGGGCGATTTCCGCGGCATGTTCCGGACCCAGGCAAACGATGACCGGGACACCCATCTGGTAGTAGATCGGCGCGCCCATTACGCGCATTGCTGCGCTGATCGTCTCGAGCACACCGACACCGGTTTCCTGCACGCCCTCGGTGATCGCGTAGATGCCGCGCGCGGCAAGGACGGACACGGTGGTGACGTCGGCCCCGAATCCAAGGTCTTCGCGGATCGGGCCCCATGGAGAGCGCGCTTCGTTCTCGGCAAAGCACATCGAGATTTTGCCCGGCCACGCGAGCGTCGATTTCTCCATGCCGTCGGGTTTCGCGCCGCCGAGGTTCCTCATTGTGAGGCGCAATGCGCGCCCGATGGTCGCGTTCGCCTTGACGTTGCCGCCGAAGCACGCCGTGCCCGAGTTGATCTCGAGCTTCGCGACCAGCGCCCCGCTGACGATGACCACGGGCGCCGCGCCTCCTGTGGTGCACGCGGTCGAGCCCACGTGGAACTGCGGCTGGAGGACGGCTTTTACCGCAGCGAGCACAACGGGGAAATATTCCGGCTGACATCCTGCCATTACCGCGTTCGCTGCCACTTTCTCCACGGTGACCGTGCCCTTGACCGGCTCCATTACACCAAGAACGCTGAGCCGCTCAAAGGGCGTCGCGGCCAGCATCTCCTTCACCAGGTCCTCGGTCGGCGGCACCACAGGCAGCCCGTCCGTCCATCCACGCTCCTCCAGCACCCGCTGCGCGCCGGCGAAGTCCGCGGGCACGTCGAGGCGCCTTGCTGCCCCTGCGCTCATTGCCTCGCGCCCGCCAGGCCCTGCGCAATGGCCCCGACGATCTGTTCTGCTATCGCCTTCACCTCACTTGCGGACTTGCTTGCCAGCGGATGCTGCATCGAGACGATGGGCAACGCGTCCATGCCCAGAATACGCGCACGCGCGTGCGCCGCTCTTTCGAAAGCGGTCGTGATCACGGTCACCGCCGGCCGCCCGAGTTTCTCTATTTCTGTCGTGTCGTGGAGACCCCACGCTATGCACGACCCTCAATCGGCGACACCATGCACGAAGGCGTCGCAGGAGGCCGTGAGGCTCGCGAGCGCCTCCGGGGGCGTCGGGATGCTGGGGTTGGCCTTGCGGTAGCGCGTTACTTTCTTCACGCCATAGCGCTGCTGCAGCAGCACCTCGACCTCCGCGAGCAGCTCGGCGGCCATGTGCTTGGAGTTGTCGATCACGCCAACGTGCGTGCCGGTGAGCGTTTTGAGCCTCGGCGCGAGATTTTCCGCGACGGCGGTATCCTCCGCGGCCGGATCGACGATGGTTACGGTGTCGTTCATGGATTCCTCCGGTACAAGTCAGTTGATCTGCGGGATCTTCGCGTCGGCCACGACTTTGGCCCACTTCTTCATCTCGGCCTCGTAGAACGCGGAAAACTGCTCGGGCGTCCCCGGTGCGACGGTAACGCCCTGCTTGGCCATCATGGCGCGGAAGTCCTCGGTGCCAACGATGTCGCGGATCTCCGCATTGAGCTTGCGCACGATCTCGACCGGGGTTCCGGCCGGCACGAGCACGCCGTACCAGATGCCGACTTCAAAGCCCGGGATGCCGGATTCCGCCACCGTAGGAAGCTGCGGCACGTCGGGCGAACGCTTCGCGCTGGTGACTGCAAGCAG
>JANMXB010000311.1:0-4064 GCA_031380765.1 Pseudomonadota bacterium
GTCTTGTCGCCCATCTCGGCAAGAAAGAACGTGATCAGGGTGGCGCCGAAGACGCCCAGGCGCTTCGCGACCTGGGTCTCCTCCTCCTCGATCTTGTCGGGAATCATGGTCCAGACCGCCATCCCGATAAAGGACAGTCCCAGTACCCAGCGCATGACTTCGGCGCTGACCACTGTAGTGATCCACGCTCCCAGGGCGCCGGCCAGTCCGTGGTTGACGAGAGTCGCGCACAGGATGCCCGCGATGATGGGCAGGGGCTTCTTGAAGCGTGCGGCGAGGATGAATGCGAGCAGCTGGGTTTTGTCGCCTATTTCGGCCAGGGCGACGACGCCGATTGAAATGAGAAGGGCTTCCAAAGTTCCCAGGCCGGGCGGGACAGCGGTGCTGCTTTAAACCGGGAACACCAGCAATACGTCGATGCGCCGCGAGTCCAGGATGACCCTGCGCTCGCTGAACTTCGGCTCGCCGCCTTCGAACACGATCCGGTCGAGGTACTTGCCGGTCGCAAAAAGCTGCGCCTCCCCGTCCTCCATCGTGCGATAGACGATGAAGTTGGAGCGGGAGGTGAGCGTGCCGGGCGATTCCCCGCGCAGGTCGGGCCGCCCGACGATGTGGCAGTAGGTGTGCGGCTCGAAGACGTTGGCGGTCTTGAGGGCGAGGATGCGATCCTCCATCATGCCGCGGCCCTTGCACAGCATGATGCCGATCGGGTAGCCGGCTTCGAAGTTTTCGCGCGTGGTGATCTGGTAGGTCGCGTCCTCGGTGAAGAACCCGGTCCACTCGTCGATGTCGCCATCGTCAAGGCGATGCGCGTAGTCGGCGAGGAAGCTTTCGATCCGAAGCCAGGTTGCAGGGTCGGGGGCTGCCAACTCAGCCGAATCCCATGATGTTGCGGTAGCCGTGCCAGAACCCGCGCACGGACGCTTCGGTGGCGCGCGAGGACTCGTTGGACTCGGCCAGCTTGCCGCCCATCTCGATGAACGCCTCGGCTTCGGGACTGGCGCGCGTGCCGCGCTGGACAAACGAATTGATGCACCCGTCTTCGAGCGAGACCAGGCCCGCCGCGCCGGTCAGGTTGCCCTGCATGACGCGCATCTCTTCCTGAGCCGCATCATCGCGCTCGTAGCCGAGAAACACCCAGTAGAGCTCGGTTTTGTCGACGCCGCGCGGCACGAAGTAGCGCACCGCGAGCGAGTTGAGGGTGAAGTGCACCACCAGCGTGGGGAAAATGGTCTGGATGCTGTGGGTGATGCCGTCCTCGAACTCGTCCCACGACTTGAGGAGCCCGGGTCCGGCCAGTTCGGATTGGTACTGCCCGGAGTGCACATTCTCGTATTCCTTTTCCGCTTCCAGCGTGGCGCGCTTGGTGTAGCTGATGTGGTGCCACTTCTTGTCCGACAGGAGGATGCCGCCGTCCATGTCCAGGCAGTTCACCTTGAAAGTCGTGTAGAAGGTGTGCAGCAGCGTCGCGTGGTAGGAATCGCGTACGTTCTCGGCGTACAGCTTCCAGTTGTTGTGGATCATCTGGCTGTGCACGCCGAGGATCTTCAGCGGCCGGCCGAGGTTGCGCGCGAGGAACTTCGCCATCGGCGCGCCGAGATATTCGTCGAGCGGCTCGGTCTCCTCCGAGAAGGTGCCGAACACAAGGCCGCAGAAAGTCGCGACGCGCAAGGGTTGCAGGCGATGCTTCGCCGGATCGAAGTCCTCGGGCATGCCGCCCTTGCCCTTCAATCCGTTGCGGAAGGCCACCGTCTTCAGCTTGCCGTCGAGACCGTAATTCCAGGCGTGATAGACGCAGGTGAGCGATTCTCGATTTTCTCGCTGCTTCAAGCACACCAGCGCGCCTTTGTGAGCGCAGCGGTTGACCATGGCGTGCAGCTTGCCGTCGTGGTCCCGTGTGACCACCACGGGTGTCTCGCCTATCCAGGTGGTGCGCACATCCCCCGCCGTGGCGACATCGGCTTGCATGCAGAGAAAATTCCAGATCGGGCCGCGGAAGATCTTCTCCTGCTCGAGGGCATAAATCCCGGCGTCCGAGAAAACGCGGAACGGCACGCGCGCGACGCCGCCTTCGGGCCATGCCAGCGGCTCCGAGAGGGCAGGAGTCGCGGCGTTCATGCTCGTGCGCTCATTCCTTGCGGTCCATCAGCAACGGCACGATGGCCCTGACCGCGGCTGCGGCCTTCTGGCGCAGCACAGCGTCGTCGTTGTTCGCGACCGGATGGGTGATGACGGCAAACGGGTAGCCCGGCAGCCCGTTCAGTTCGCCGACCACTTCCGCGCTGCGGATAAAGCGGTCGGTGATGATCGCGACGGCCGGAATGCCCAGCCGCTCGGCTTCGATGGCGTCGTGCAGACTGCACGACGAGCAACTGCCTCAGTCGCCGGTCGAGGAGAGCACCGCGTCGGCGCCCCTCATCTCCGCGAGCATCTGGGGCGGCACCGGGCGCGTCGCATCGGGCTTGCGCCGGCGGATGAATTCGCGCACGCCATACTCCTTCCTCAGGATATCCTCGATGAAGTCGAACAGGCGCTCGGTGCCGATCTTCGCGTTGTCGATCATGCCGACGACGGCGCCCTCCAGCGACTGCAAGGCAGGCGCGAGGCGCAGCGCCTCGCCTTCGGGGACTTGCCGCGGGTCCAGGACCATGAGTGTCATGACTTTTCTCTCCTTGATTAAAGGGACTGCGTGATGGCGAGCGATTTCTTGCCGTACCACGGCGGGATGATGGCGGCGAAGCCACCCGCCGGCCCGCCGGCGGCAATTACGAGCAGGTCGTCCGGCGTTCGCAGTGCCCGATAGACCTGTTCCTCGTTCTTGCGCCCGGCGACGGCTGCCTTGCCTACCGTGCGCCATTCGCCGCGCTTGACCCGCGCTATTTCGAACACGTACTCGCGGATGTTCGCCTTGGTCCATCCGGCCGCGGTGAAGATGTCGCGATGCTGCTTGGGGATCACGACCGCGTAATTCCCCTCCCAGATCGAGTAGGTGAGCATGTTGCTGCGGATCGCGGCCGCATAGGTGTCGCAGATTTCTTTCGGGTCGTGCGTCCATTCGTTCATGATCTGGTGGGGCGACTCCACCGCCATTACGGTCACCGCGGACGTGCCCGCCGGAATGCCGCGCTCGACGGACAGCGGCAGCCAGGGGCTGCCCTCCTCGTCTTCTGCGACGCAAAACGTGAACTTGCCGGGATGTCCCAGCGTGGAGCGATCCAGCTGGCCGGGAACCCCGCCGAGGACGTTGAGCAGGAACAAACGGATGCTTCGGCCGATGGATGCATTGGCGCGGCTCGCGTTGGCAAGCGCGTTGTGCGTGGTGTTCATCGCGAGCGCGAGGCGGATCGGACCGTTCACCACGATGAAAGGTGCGCTGCCGCCGGTGCTCGCCGTGCTGCCGTGCAGGCCGAGCTCCGGTGCGCAAAGCGCCTTGATGACCGCAACCACGACCGGCATGTACTCCGGCAGGCAGCCGGCCATCAGCGCGGCGATGGCCACTTTCTCGGCGCTGATCCTGCGGCGCCGCACCGGCTCGACGCCGATCGTGTCGTTTGCCTGCAGCCCCGCAGCGGCGAGAAAGCGCAGTACGCCCGCCTCGGTGGGAGGCACAATCGGCAATCCATCGGTCCAGCCGTTGCGCTGGAAAACCTCGTTGGCCTCGAAGGCGTCCTCGACTTCGAGTACGGGGCTTGCGATTCCCGCATTGCTTGCGACGGCGCTCGTCATGGGTGGCTCATGTCGTCATGTTGGTTGGACCTTCACTGTCTATCATATAACCGCGCCGCTTTTATATAACCCTGCCGGCTTTCAGCCGCTTCACGTCCGCGGCGGACAGGTTCGCCAGGCGCGCGAATATTTCCTCGCTATGCGCTCCGGGGATCGGCGCAGGCACATCGTAATTCGCGGGCGTGCGGCTGAACTTGATCGGGAACCCGGGCGCCGAGGCCGACGACACGGCGCCTGTCATTGGGTTGACCAAGGGAACGATCATCCGGCGTTCCAATAACTGTTCCCACTCCATCACCTCGCCCGTCGAACGCACCGGGCTGCAGGCGACGCTGGCG
>JANMXB010000331.1:0-2549 GCA_031380765.1 Pseudomonadota bacterium
CGGACCCCGACCCGGGTCTGTGCGCATCCTCACACTTTCAAGCGCTTGGCAGCCTGGGCTTGGCGGCCCTAATCCAGGTTCTTGAGGTTCAGCGCGACGAGCTGGAGCTGCTCGGAAACGAACGGATGGGCCGGGTTTTCCTGCACCCAGTTCAGCGCCGCGACCACCCTCGCCCCGATGCGCGCGGACGAAAGGCGCGCGACACCTTTGAAGTACCCTCCAGCACCCGCGGGATCGAACTCGCTCAGCTCGACCAGCCGGCGCACGATTTCGCCGCGTCCCATGTGGGGGGGCGAGCGCAGGGATTCGTTCTCGCGCCCGTCCATCATTGCGGAGGGCACGGTGGTGTCCGCTTGTATGCTCGGGGCGGCCGGAGGCAGGCTTGCGCTCATGGGACGGAAGTTCGGGGAGGGAGCTGGAGCCTACCGGCCGTGGCAAGCCGGGTCTGTGCGCTGGGCCGCGAAGCGGGGTCAGAGCCGGCTTTCGCCGTCAATCGCCTTGATCGTCGCGTGCCGATTACTGTATATTTGTACAGGTCATGAAACTTCATCGTCCCCTCGCATTCGTCGACCTCGAGACGACGGGGCTGGGTCCCGGAACCCACCGCATAGCCGAAGTGGGCTTGGTCACGCTCGACGAGGACGGCGCTCTCGAGCGCTGGTCGACACTCGTCAACCCGGGAAAACGGCCGCACGGACGGCACGCCGTTGAAGGCGTCCCCGACGAGGAAATTGCCGCGGCGCCCCGCTTCGCCGAGATCGCCCGCGATCTGGAGCGCCGCCTGCGCGGCAGGCTGCTGGTCGCCCACAACGCGCGCTTCGACCACGCTTTCCTCAAGGCGGAGTTCGGCCGCGCGGGCGTGCCCTTCGCCGCGCCGGCGCTTTGCACGGTGATGCTGTCGCGCAGGCTTTATCCGCAATTCGGCGCCCACAATCTGGATGCGCTCATGCAGCGGCATGGGTTGACTGCGACCGCGCGCCACCGCGCGCTGCCCGACGCGCAACTGCTGCACCAGTTCTGGCAGGTGATCTCGGACGATTTCCCGCCCCACCGGTTATGGGGGGCCATCGACAAGCTGCTTGCCGAGCCGCTGCTTCCGCCGCACCTGGACCTCGAGCTGATCCAGGCCCTGCCGGAAAAGCCCGGCGTGTACCTGATGCGCGGGCAGGAGAGCGAAGTCCTGCGCATCGGCCGCGCCGCCAACCTGCGACGCGAGGTGAAAGACTATTTCCGCCTCGACCGGATCTGCGCAAAAGCGGCCACGATTTCCTACAGGGTGCGCAATATCGAATGGCACGTGAGCGAAGGCGAGCTTGCGGCGCGCCTGCTCGAAATCGCGCTGACCGAAAGAGAGCGGCAGCCGCGAACCCCATGGGCGATCCGCATCGATCCGGCGCAAACGCCCATCGCGCGGATCGTTCCCGCAGCCGAAGGCCTTTCGCAGGAGCTTTTCGGCCTCTACGCGTCCGAACGCAAGGCCACAAATGCGCTGGCGCGGCTCGCCAGGCGCAACGGCCTCTGCCATGCCCTCCTTGGATTGCCGCGGGGCGACTGCTGCGCGAAAGGCGCATGCGCGCGGCCGCAACAGCTCATGCGAGCGTTGACGGCGCTAGCCGCGCTGCGCCTGCCGCCGTGGCCCTACGCGGGCCCGGTCGGCCTGCGCGAAGGCCGCACCGTGCACGTCTTCGACCAGTGGCAATGGATAGGCAGCGCGAAAACCGCGCCTGAGATGGCGGAGCTTGGCCAAATGTGCCCGCGTGGCTTCAACCACGCCATCTTCAATGTGCTCACAAGGGCCCTGCCGCGCCTTTGCGCGCGGCGCCTGAAAGCGCTGAGCCGGGTCAGGCGTCCCTGTTGACGTCGAATGGGCGGTCGCCCTCCGCCGGACGGCTCTCCTCCGACGCGCGCGCGCGGGTCCTGGCCGGCTTTTCGACTGGCGGGGTCCAGCCCGGATCTTCCGCAACACACTCGGCCGTCGCGGTTTCGATCACCTGCCACCACAGGCCGCCGCCGTCTTTGAGCTTGCCCGCCGCCTCGATGGCCTCGTCACGGGTTTCGAAAGAGCCGACGAAATTCTTCCGCTCCCCGGCCGCGGGCGCGGTAAACAAGAGGAATTTCTTGATTCGCATTTTCGTTATCCGCCCCAGTGCATCGCCGGAAACATCGAAGGCGACGCAAGCGAGCTAGTGAAAGCCGCACCGCAGGGCCGCAGGCTCCATTGCCCGCTGCCGTCGCAGCCGAGCGTCGATCCACAGATCAGGCATCCGTAAACGGGCGAAGTCCGCGCCTTGGGCATCAGGTATTCATGCGCGCCCGGCAGCGATCGCCTGCCCGCCAGCAGCGCCGTGCAGTCCGAGCACGGGGTCTCCCACCTGAATTTGCTTCCCATATTCTTGCTCGCCAGCTAAGCGAGCCCTCTCCAATTCGCACGCTTGCAGGTTATTCACTAGTAGGTCGATTTTCTGTGCGCTGCCGCAGATAGCCGGGCTCCGGATCGCGCAAGCTCGCGTAGGAAGCGCGCCGACAGGCGCCGGAGGGCGCGGTAAAAG
>JANMXB010000350.1:0-3579 GCA_031380765.1 Pseudomonadota bacterium
GAAGCCGGGCCGCGCGGCTTTGAAGGCGATCTCACGACGGCCAAATATGTGAGCCTCACAGGCGTGTCGCGCGCGACCGCATTTCGCGATCTGGCCGCGCTGGTGGCAGCGGGCGCGCTGGGGACGGCGGGGGCAGGCAGGGCAACGCGCTATTTCATCCGGTTACTGCCAATTTATGTCAGAGGTCCGCGCCAGAAGCCACTCTCCAGCTAAATTGCTGCCACTATCTGTCAGTCGAACCCGCTCGCCAGGAACCGCTCCGCAATCGCGCAGTGCGCGGCCACCCCACGGGCCAGCACCGCCTCGTTCAGCACCATCTTGTTCGAGTGGCAGGGACAAGCGCTCTTCCATAGCTGTCCTTCGGGGCACACGCCGAGGAAGACCATCACACCGGGCACGCGCTTGAGCACGTAGGAAAAGTCTTCCGCACCCATGACCGGCGAGGTCATCGTGGTCCAGGCCTCGGCGCCGAACACGCTCCCGACCGCCCGCTCGGCGACGCCAACGGCTTTCGCGTCGCAGACGGTCACCGGGAAGCCGCGGATGATTTCAATTTCGGCTTCGCACTCGTGCGCGCGCGCCACGTTCTCGACGACGCGCCGGATTCCGGCGTGCGCCGTTTCGCGCGTTTCCTCCGAAAGCGTGCGGATGGTGCCGAGCAGGTTTGCGGCCTCGGGGATCACGTTATTGGTCGATCCACTGTCGATTTTGGCGATCGTGATCACGACCGGATCGAAGATGTCGATGCGCCGCGTGACGAATGTCTGCAGCGCGGTGACGATCTCGCAGGCCACCGGAACCGGGTCGATCGCGTGGTGCGGCATCGACGCGTGCCCGCCCTTGCCCACCACGCGCACGATGAGCTTGTCGGCGGAGGCCATCATCGGCCCGGCCTTGGCGTGGAAGGTGCCGGCCGGCGCGTTCGGCATGATGTGCAGCGCGAAAGCCGCCTCGGGCGCCGGATCGTCGAGCAGGCCATCATCGATCATGAATCTCGCGCCGTGAAAACCCTCCTCGCCCGGCTGGAACATGAAGAGCACGGTGCCGGCGAGCGACTCGCGGCGGGCGCACAGGATCTTCGCCGCCGAGGTGAGCATGGCAGTGTGCGTGTCGTGGCCGCAGGCGTGCATCGTGTTTGCAATATTCGACTTGAACGGCAGGCCGGTGTCTTCCGGCATGGGCAGCGCGTCCATGTCGCCACGCAGGAGCACCGTTCGGCCTGGCTTTCCACCGCGCAGCACGGCTATGGAGCCGGTGGTCGAGGCGCCGGTCTTCCACTCGAGCGGCAGCCCCGCAAGGGCTTCGCGCACCTTGGCCATCGTCTTCGGTGTCTGCAGCCCGAGCTCGGGGTCGGCGTGGATCGCGCGCCTGAGCGCAATCGTGTCGGCCTGTATCGCCTTCGCGGCTTCGAACCAGTTGCCGGGTTCCATCTTCACGTTCGTCACGATGTCGTTCACGCGTTTCTCCTGAGGATTGCTGCCATTTTTCGCCCAAAGTCCTTATCTGTGGCCGGTTCCAGGCTGAATTGCTGCCATCGGTACTTTCCCGCCTACGACGCCTTGCCCTGCTTCAACGCTTCGCGATGCTTGCGCCTTTCCTCGCCGATCGCGATCAACCGGTCTAGCTCGGCCGGGTCGACGCGGCCGTAACGGTCGCGCCAGCCCGGATCGTCCTTCCACGCAAACGGCGAAACCACCGTGGTACGCGGCCCGCTCGCCGACTCCAGCAGTGTCAGGCCCAACCGGACCACCTCGCGCTGCATGTCCGCGCGCCCCGGATGGCCGATGGGATTGCCCAGCGGGAAATCGTTGAACAGGAACCGCGGCACGCCGCAGTGCTCCACCACGTCCAGCGCCGAACCCACGATCACCGTGGGCAGGCCATTCGCCTCGAGGTGCCTTGCGACCAGACTCACGGTCTGGTGGCAGACGGGTCACAACGGACTCAGCAACACGGCGTCGACGCCGTCCTCCTGCAAGCGCTTGAGAATCTCCGGCGCATCCACTTCATTCGTCTTCTGCTGGCTGTATCCGGTCGGCGCGCCATGGAATCGGGGCGCAAGCGCGCCGATGAGTCCTTCGCGGACCCATCCGTTGAGAGCTTCGATCGGCAGGAAACTCTCGCGGTCGCGGGTATGCGTGGACTCGCGGTCCCAGGCGAGGTTGTCGGTATTCAAGGCCGGCAGCGGCTCGACCTGGCCGGACCAGACATGCCGGACGCCCTTCCCGTCGTGATTCGACTTGTCCGGCGGATGGGCTGTTGCCACAAGGCCGATGCGCGCCTCGCGCAGCGGCTTGGCGAGGTGCGTGAAGGGCACATCGTCGAAATGCGCCCAGACATAGTCCTTCTCGTAGCCGAGCGCCCGGTAGTAGTCGCGTGTCCGCTCCATGTAGCGGACCGGTTCCTCGTTGCGTGGCATCTTCAGGTTCCCTTTCGGCGGCAGCGACAGGCCAGACCCGGTTTTACCATTAATCGCACCCCTTGAACTGCCTCTCCCGGCAGGCGCGCGCCAGTTCTTCGGCGGCGCTCAGCTGTTGCGGCGTCAGTTGCCTGGAAATCACTTCGCGGTTCTGCGCAGCACTTGCCAAGTTGCCCGACGTCACGGCCAGGCTGGACCACATGTAGGCTCGGACAAAGTCCCGGTCCACACCCTGGCCGTTGGCATACATCAGGGCGAGGACGGCCTGCGCGCGGGCATCGCCTTGGGCCGCGGCCAGCCGGTACCACTTGACCGCCTCGGCATAGTTTTTCGGTGTCCCAAGGCCGTTGTCGTACATGTAGCCCAGGTTGTACTGCGCCTGCGCATCCCCCTGGACCGCCGCCAGGCTGTACCACTTCACCGCCTCCGCGTAGTCCTGGGGCACGCCCTGCCCGTTGTCGTACATCAGGCCCAGATTGAACTGCGCCGCCGGATTCCCAAGCGCCGCAAGCGGCCGCCACACCTTCAGCGCGGTCGCATAGTCTTTTCGGACATAGGCGGCGGCAGCCTCTTGGAGCGGCTCCGAGCACGCTACGCCAGGCTGCAGCGCGGTGAGCAGAGTCAGAAGGACAGGCAGGACTACGCGCACTTCACTCCCTCTCGCGGGACGAAAACCGAATTGTGCGTCACATTGATCATTGGTTGAAGTGGGCACCAGCCGGCAACGGTAATATCTGTCCCGCCATCCCGAAGCCGACGGAGCACTTCATGATCACAGTCCACCACCTCAACAACTCCCGCTCGCAGCGCGTGCTCTGGCTGCTCGAGGAGCTCGGTGTCGAGTACGAGGTCCGCCGCTACCAGCGCGACGCCACGACCATGCTCGCGCCGCCGGAGCTGCGCGAAGTGCACCCGCTGGGCAAGTCGCCCGTGATCACCGATGACGGCGTGACGATCGCCGAGTCCGGCGCCATTGTCGAATACCTCGCCGAGCGCTATGGCAACGGCAGGCTGGTTCCACCGGCCGGCACGCCCGAAAAACTGCGCTACACCTACTGGCTGCATTTCGCCGAAGGCTCGGCAATGCTGCCCTTGGTGATGAAGTTGATCTTCAGCCGCCTGGAGACGGCGCCGATGCCGTTTTTCGTCAAGCCGATTGC
>JANMXB010000354.1:0-3517 GCA_031380765.1 Pseudomonadota bacterium
GCGTTTGCAGGCGGGGCACAGGATCCGCACGAGGCGCTGCGCCATCACGCCGTTGATCGTTGCGACGAGCAGGTAGGGGGCGACGCCGAGTTCGAGCAACCTCGTCATCGCGGTGGGGGCGTCATTCGTGTGCAGCGTGGACAGCACGAGGTGGCCGGTCAGCGCGGCCTGCACCGCCATCTCCGCGGTTTCCAGGTCGCGGATCTCGCCGACCATGATGATGTCCGGGTCCTGGCGCATTAGCGCGCGCAGGCCCTCGGCAAATCCCAGGTCGATGTTCGACTGCACCTGCATCTGGTTGAAGGTGCCCTCGATCATCTCGATCGGGTCCTCCACGGTGCAGACGTTGACCTCCGGCGTGGCCAGGGTCTTGAGCGTCGAGTAGAGCGTGGTGGTCTTGCCCGAACCGGTCGGCCCGGTCACCAGCACGATCCCGTTGGGCCGCTCGGTCATTTCCTTCCAGCGGCTGCTGTCTTCCGCCGAAAAACCCAGCTCGCTGAAATCGCGCACCAGCACCTCGGGATCGAAGATGCGCATCACCAGCTTTTCGCCGAACGCCGTGGGCAGCGTAGACAGCCGCAACTCGACTTCCTGACCGTCGAGTGTCCGCGTTTTGATGCGGCCATCCTGCGGGCGGCGCTTTTCCACCACGTCCATGCGGCCGAGGATCTTGATGCGGCTGGTCATCGCGGCCTGCACGACGGATGGAATCTGGTAGACCTGGTGCAGAACACCGTCGATGCGAAAGCGGACTATGCCTAAGTCGCGCCGCGGCTCGATGTGGATGTCGCTGGCGCGCTGCTCGAACGCATACTGCCAAAGCCAGTCGACGATCCGGACGATATGCGCATCGTTGGCGTCGTATTGCTTGTTGCCCGCGCCGAGCTCGACCAGCTGCTCGAAGTTGCCGATGCCGGAGGCCCCGCTGCCCGCCTTGTTGGCGCCCTTGATGGACTTCGCGAGGTTGTAGAACTCGACCTGGTAGCGCTCGATGTCCGCAGGATTGGCGATCACGCGCCGGATCTCGAGCTTGAGGATCTTCGCGAGCTCGCGCTCCCAGTCGCGCACGTACGGCTCGGCCGTCGCGATCACCGCTTCCTTGCTGTTCACGCTGACCGGCAGAACGCGAAATCGGGTCGCGTAGGCCGAGGACATCACTTCAGTGACGGCGGAGAAGTCGATCTTGAGGGGATCGATATGCATGTATTCCAGCCCGACCCGCTTCGCCATCCATTCGGCGAGCGAATCAAGCGAGAGAAGCCGGTGTGGAGGCTGCAGGCTTTTCCACTTCTGGTCGGCGATGATGACCAGCGGGTGCGCAGCGCCCCGGTAGTAGCGCCGCTCTTTCTTCAGCAACTCCGCCGGCCCGGTGTCGACGAGCTTGTCCTCGGCCAGCCAGTCGATCAGCTCGGCGAGCGTCAGGCGATGTTCGAGGATTTTGGGCTGGACCGCGGCCATTCAGGAGCTTTTCGCAATGATTCGCGTGACTATAGCAGCGCGGCGCGACAACGCTCAACGCGCCCGTCCCGGGCTTGCCGGATTACCGGCTTACCGGCTTACCGATTTACAATTCGCGTCGGTCACCCATACCGCATCGCTCGCCGTGAACGCTACCGTCCGGAACCGCACTCTCGCTCCCGATGTCCGCCTCAAAGAGGTCTGGGCATGGACCATGTACGACTTTGCCAACTCGGGCTACACGACAGTGGTGATTACCGCGGTCTTCAGCGCGTATTTCGTCTCCGTCGTCGCGGAAAAGGCCGTCTGGGCGACGTTTGCGTGGACCGCCGCCCTGTCGGTTTCCTACGCGCTGATCATGCTGACGGCGCCCCTGGTGGGCGCTTGGGCCGACGCCCACGCGGCGAAGAAAAAACTCCTCGCCATCAGCACGGTGGGCTGCGTCGTTTGCACGGCGTTGCTCTGGTTCGCCGGTCCGGGAAGCCTCGCCCTCACGCTGGTCCTGATCGTGGTGTCGAACTATTTCTTCGGCAGCGGCGAAAACCTGATCGCCGCGTTTCTGCCCGAGCTGGCCGAGTCCGATGCCATGGGCCGCGTGTCGGGCTGGGGCTGGAGCGTTGGCTATCTCGGCGGGTTGCTTTCGCTTGGCCTGTGTCTGGCCTATATCACCTGGGCGCAGGCGCAAGGCATTCCCGCGACCCGCTTCGTGCCGGTGACGATGCTGATCACGGCTGCATTGTTCGCGATTGTCAGCCTGCCGACGTTCCTTTTCCTGCGCGAACGCGCGACTCCGCAGGCTGCCGGGCCCGGCATCATGGCCGCCGCGTGGGGCCGGGTGCTCGAGACGATGCGCGATGCGCAGCGCTACCGCGACCTGCGCAGATTTCTGGTTTGCGTGGTCTTCTACCAGGCCGGCATCCAGGCCGTCATCGCACTCGCGGCGATCTACGCGCAGGAGGCGATGCATTTCACGACCCAGCAGACGATCATGCTGATCCTGGTCGTCAACGTGACCGCGGCGGTCGGCGCATTTGCCTTCGGCCACGTGCAGGACGCGATCGGCCATGTCCCCGCGGTCTGCCTCACGCTCTTCGGATGGATAGCCATGGTCCTGATTGCGGGCATGGCGCAGGGCGTCGGGGCGTTCTGGATCGCCGCCAATATAGCCGGCCTGTGCATGGGCGCTTCGCAGGCGGCCGGGCGCGCAATCGTCGGCGTGCTTTCGCCACCGTCGCGGCTGGGCGAGTTTTTCGGTCTGTGGGGACTCGCAGTCAAACTTGCGTCGATCCTGGGCCCCCTTTCGTATGGCCTCATGACGTGGATCTTCGCGGGCGACCATCGCGCCGCGATCATGGTGCTGGGGGTTTATTTCGCGATCGGCCTCGCGATTCTGCGTGGCGTGGACATGCGCAGGGGCCGCGCCGCCGCCCTGGGCGCCTGAGGTATTATTCCGCCTCGCCTTTCGACCCCGCCCGTCCCCTCACAAGGAGAACCACATGACGATCAAAGTCGGCGACCGCCTGCCCGAGGGCAAGCTTTCCGAATCGGTTGAATTCGATGCCGCGTGCCCGCTGCCGCCCAAGGAAGTCAGCGTCAGCGAAGCGGCCAAGGGCAAAAAAATCGTGATCTTCGCTCTGCCTGGCGCTTTTACGCCGACCTGCTCGGCCAAGCATGTCCCCGGCTATGTCTCGAACATCGACAAGCTGAAGGCAAAAAAAGTGGACGAGGTCTGGTGCGTGGCCACCAACGACGGTTTTGTCATGGCGGCCTGGGGCCGCGACCAGAAGGCGATCGGCAAGGTGCGCATGATGGGCGACGGCTCGGGCACGTGGACCAAGGCGCTCGGCCTGGAGCTCGACCTCACCGCGCGCGGCATGGGCGTGCGCTCGCAGCGCTATTCGATGCTCGTCGATGACGGCGTGGTGAAGAGCCTCAATGTCGAAGGTCCGGGCAAATTCGAAGTCAGCGATGCTGACACAATGCTGAAGCAGCTGGTCTGACCCCCTCAGTACGAGAGGGGGCGACTTCGCCCCCTCTCGATCCGATCCGGTTACAAGCC
>JANMXB010000399.1:0-7982 GCA_031380765.1 Pseudomonadota bacterium
CTCGAACTCGAACCGGTTACGGGAGGTGGCGCAGGGCCGCGGTACGCAGGCTTACATGGTCGATAACGCCGATGAGCTGCGCTCCGAGTGGCTCATCGGCAAGCAGCGCGTTGGTGTCACCGCCGGCGCGTCGGCCCCGGAAATCCTTGTTGACGCGGTCATCACGCGCTTAAAGGTGCTCGGCGCGCGGCACGTTCGTGCGTTGCCCGGGATCGAAGAGGATGTCGTCTTCTCGTTGCCGCGCGCCCTTGCGGGCGAGCGGCACCGGGTCTAAGCTTTTCACCCAGCCGCGATCCTAATTACGGCACGAGCGTGAAGTTCTGCGTCGCGTTGGCCGAGGTGATATCCGCGCTGGCCGTCTGCGTCTTGTAACCGTTGGCGGACCCTTCGATGGTGTACTTGCCGGCCACTGCGGACTGGGCCACCAGCGTGATCGGCAGCGTCGCGCTGTACTGGGCGAACAGCGGCGCAGCGATCGGCAGAGTCAGCGAATAGGCACCGGAGGCTGCGTCGTCCGCAGCCACGAATTTCACCGTCGCGACAGGGGCGGTCCCGAACGTCTGCTTCGCCGCCACATAGCCGACCTCGGTAGAGCTCGCCGGATTCAGCACTTCAGTGCCGCTGACGGTGCGGGTGGCAGACACCGGCATCGTGATCGGCGTGACGTTATTGCTCACGGCTGTCACGCTGGTTGTGCTTGTGACCGGCACGGTGGCAATCACCGCAGTGGCGCGGCCGTTCGCGGTCACAACCACCTCGTAGTTTCCGACCGGCAGTCGACCGAGGAAGAATTCGCCGGTTTGCGTGTTGGGCGCGGTGGTCTGGACAATCGCGCCGCTCTGCTGGGCCGTAACCATTACAGAGCTGTTGAGCAGGGCGAGATCCACAAAACCGTTGATGCCGTTGAGCACAAACGGAATGACCTTGATCACTGGTTTGAGCGCGTAGGTTCCGTTGCCGCGCTTCACGATCGACTTGCATGCGTCGAAATCCAGGACCAGGTCAACGCGCTGCCCGGCAACGACGTCGAACTCGTTCACCAGCTTGATCCCGCTCTGCACCGCGCTTGGGGTAACGAGCGCGGTCTCGACGCCGCCCGTGGGCACCACCGAATTGGCCAGAGTATTGCCGGTATTGGGATCCAGCACGAGGCGCAGCTGGGTGTAATGGCCCGCCGCCAGCGGCGTCTCGCCGAGGGTTGTGAGCACGCCATTGGTGAGGCTGAGAAGATCGATTTTGCGCGCGGGACTCAGAGTGATGTCGGCCCACCCGCCGTCGGTGTCGGCGGCCGAAGCACTTTGGTGTGCCCGCACTTTCACCACCGTCACATTGACCGCGTCATAGCCGCACGAAGGCGCGTCGGTCAGCGAAACACCAAGCGTACCCGTGCCACCCCCTCCGCCACCACCACCACCGTCGCCGCACCCGGCAGCAAGCGCCGCGAACAGGACGACCGCAAGCCAAGCCAACCGGTCGAACGTGGAACGAATCCCGGATATTTTCATTTTCTTTCCCTTTACAGAAATCGTGGAAGGCATTGACGCGAGGGCGGGGAACCGTCGCCGAATTAAGACGGGACCCAAAATGCGCGCATTCACAAGTGTAATCAGTGCGGCATCGCACTTAACGCGATTGCGGCGAAGCTTGCGCCCCGGCAAGTGGTGGTTCCGTGATATTTCCAGCGGAAATCGGGTTGCGCCAGAACGTGACAAAATTCCTGTGCTGCAGCCGCTCGTTCCTCCTTGCGGCCCGCTCGTCGCCCTGAAGTGCGCCTGGGCGGCGCCGGCTTTAAGATCCGCTCGAGGTTGGGCTGGCTGCGGCGCAGGTAAGAGCGACCTACCAACCCAGTAACGGGGGAACCCATGAAATACGGCAATTGCAGGCTTTTACCAAGGCGCGCTCGCGGCTTCACGCTGATCGAGCTGATGATCGTGGCCGGCATCATCGCGATCATCACCGCATTCGCGATTCCGTCGTACTCGTCTTACGTCATCAAATCCAACCGCGCCGCCGCCAAAGCGTTCATGGTCGCGGTCGCGAACAGGGAGCAGCAATACCTCCTGGATGCACGCCAGTACGGCGTAGTGACCACCAACGCCGAATTCAGCAGCGTGCTGAACATGACGGTCCCCACCGAAGTCAGTGCCATTTACGACGTCACCGTTGCCAACGTGGGGACCAATCCGCGCACTTTCCTGATTACCGCGGCGCCGATCAGCACCAAGGCGAACAAGAACGACGGCACGATGACCCTCGACAACACCGGGGCAAAGACCCCTGCGGCCAATTGGTAACTCCGTGGTAGCTGCGCACACCCTGTCCCGCCTTCGCATGCCGAGCCGCCGCGAGTCCGGTTTCACGCTGTCCGAACTCCTCATCGGGGTCGCGATCATCGGCATCCTGTCCGCGTTCGCGGTGCCGTCGTTCAACAACCTGATGGTCAACGAGCGGATCAAGAGCGCAAGTTTCGACGTCACCGCCGCGCTCAACCTCGCGCGCAGCGAGGCAATCAAGCAAAACGGCGCCGTCACGCTCACCCCCACCAGCGGCACCACCGCCTGGGCGGGCGGCTGGACGGTGACCGACCCGAACGCCGCCGTCATCAGTGCGCAGGGCGCGTATCCAAGCAGCGTGGTCATTACCGGCCCGACGAGCATCGTCTACAACCGCAGCGGCCGCTCGGCTTCGGCCTTGACGGTCACCCTGCAGGTGGCGAGCGCGACCGCCGGCAGCACGTCGCCGCGATGCATCAGCGTCGCCCTGACGGGACAGCCAAAAAGCGCGGTGGGGACCTGCTGATGCGACCGATGAACCGAATTTTGCGATTTGCGGCGCCGGCCCGATGCCGGGGAACCTCGATGCTCGAGATTCTCGTCACCATCCTGATCCTCGCCATCGGCATGCTGGGCCTGGCGGCGCTGCAGGGCCAGGCGCATACCTCGGAGCTCGAGTCCTATCAGAGAGCGCAGGCGCTGGTTCTGCTGCAGGACCTCAGCAGCAGAATGGAGGGCAACATCGGCAGCGCCGCGAACTATGTGACGACCGCGGTCGGCACCGGCGTGACGGATGCGACCGACTGTACCGGGCTCGGGACGCGCGCCCCCATCGACCTGTGCGAATGGAGCAAGGCCCTCAAGGGCTCTTCTGAAATCAAAGGCGGCAGCACGACCAAGCAAGGGGCGATGATCGACGGCCGCGGCTGCGTCGCGACAACCGCGGTGGCGAATATTTACCTGGTCTCGGTGGTCTGGCAGGGGTTGAATGCCACGGCGGTTCCGGCCACCACCTGCGGGCTGAACTTGTACGACTCCGAGCGCTCGCGGCGCGCGGTCACCATGACGATTAATATTCCCACCCTTTCAGGCAGCTAGAAGCCATGACCAGCACGATGGATTCCAGGAGAGGTCACGGCGTGGCGCGGCGCCACGAGGGCGGCTTCTCGCTCGTGGAGCTGATGATCGCGAGCACCCTTGGCCTGTTGATCCTGACTACCATGATCACGGTCTTCGTGTCCACCTCCCAGACGCGCAACGAGGTCGACAAGAGCAACCGCCAGATCGAGAACGGCCGCTTCGCCGTCCAGATGCTGCGGGAAGATATCCAGCTTGCGGCGTTCTACGGGGACTACCTGCCCGCCAACCCTCCCACCACTGTGATCGCCTGGACCGTCCCGGATCCGTGCGCCCTGATCCTCAACGACATGGGCTTCACCGCCGGCAACGTTCCGGTCGGCATCCAGGGGTTTCCGGACACTGTCACGCCGGGTGGCGGCGAGCCGGGCTGCCTGCCCAACCGCAAGGCGGCGACGGATATCCTGGTCATCCGGCGCGTCAGCACGAAGCAACTGATAATCGACAACGACGGAAACGGCACGGCGGATGCCAATGTCACCAACGAGGACGGCACGATCGGCGTGCCGCTCGCGGCTCTGGGCGGCGCCTACTATTTCCACTCCTCGAACTGTTCCGACACGCCTGCCGAAGCGCCTTACGTAATGGCCAAGAACCCCGCCAGCTTTGTGCTGCACGGGGTCAGACCTACCGGGACGCCGGCCAGCTGCCTGAACGGGGGACTCGCGCCCGTGCGGCAGTATTTCGTGCGGATCTACTACATTGCCACCTGCAACAACTGCAACGGCGGCGGCGACGGAATCCCGACCCTGAAGATGGTCGAACTGACCCCCGGCGCCAACGCCTGCATGGCCAATCCTGCGGCGGCCTGTGGTTTGATGGTCACGCAGGCGATCGCCGAAGGCATCGAAAACCTGCAATTCGAGTACGGGGCGGAAACTTTGGCGGACCTTACGACGATTCCCACGCCGGGCACGCCGGCACGCTATCTCGCCGCGCCGGTAGCCGCCGATTGGCCGTATGTACTGGCGGTGAAGATTTTCCTTTTGGCGCGCAACACCGAAGCCACGGCCGACTACACCGACACCAAGACCTACAGCCTGGCTTCGGACGGAACCCAGCTCGCCGGTACGCCGTTCAACGACCACTACAAGCGCCACGTCTACGTTGCCACCGTGCGCGCGATCAACATCGGCAGCCGGAGATGAGCATGCATCCTGCGACAGCACGATCGGCCGGATTGCACAATCAGCGCGGCAACACGCTGCTCATGGGCCTCATCCTCCTCGTTTTGCTTACGCTCATGGGGCTGGCGTCGGTCAATACCGCCACGAGCAACCTGAAGGTGGTCGGCAACATGCAGTACCAGCAGGAGGCGCTCGGCGCCGCGCAGGTCTCGCTCAACAAGGTCATGAGCAAGGGCAGCTATTTTGCCGACCCGGCCACCGCGCCAGTCACCGACACGGTGGACGTGACGGGTGACGGGATCATCGATTACACCGTTGCGCTCACCCAGCCTTGCATCCTCTCGACCACAGACATCACCGCCGCGGAACTCCGACCCACGGTCGCTGACGACCTGTTGTGCATGTCTTCGTCGACGCTGAAGAACGCCGGCATCATGGGGCAGACGACCGGCGCGGCAAAATCCGACTGCGCCAACGTCACCTGGCGGATAACTGCCACGGTCAACGACGCCTCTTCGAAGTCCGCCGTTACGCTCACGCAATCCGCGCGGCAGAGAATGGACCGGATCGTCGCCACCGCCTACAGCTCCGACGCCGCCAAGCGCTGCCTGTAATGGACGCACCCACCGCACCCGCCGAAATCATGAATCCAGGAACTTTTTCTAGGAGCACTCCAATGGCACACCCGAGAATTTCGCGACTTGCGCGGACCGCGCGCAACCTGCTGCTCGCGGCCGGCCTGCTCGTCCCCGTGGCCGGGTTCCCCGAGGACATCGACCTGTTCAAGGGCGGCACGGCCATCACCGGGCAGAAGCCCAACGTGCTGATCATCGTCGACAACACGGTCAACTGGAACAGCAACGCCAACCACTGGCCGGGCGGCAAGCAGGCGCAGGAGGAACTGGAGGCGCTGTCCACGGTGGCCGGGACGCTCACAAGCGATGTGCGCGTCGGGCTGATGATGATCAACAGCAGCGCCGGATACGTGCGCTTCGGCCTGCGCGACATGACCGACGCCAACCGCACCGCTTTCCAGCAGATGCTTTCGGGCATGTCGACAAATACCGGCAGCAACGATGTTCCGACCTCCCAGGGCGACTACGGCGCGCTGATGTACGAGGCCTGGAAGTATTTCAGCGGGGCGTCGAACGCCTCCATCAGCTCCTCCCAGCGCGACTATGCCGGCAACGGGTCGGTCAACGTCAGTTCTTACACGGCGGGCAACGTGTCCGGCAATCCGCTCTCCAGCTCCAGCAGCACCACGTACGTCAACCCTCTTTCTTCCGCCCAGCCCTGCAACAAGAATTTCATCATCTTCATCGGCAACGGCTTTCCCTCGACTTCGAGTACCGACCCGTCTTCGCTTGGCGTGGCCGGCTGGACGAGTGCGGACTCGACGCAGATCTACAACGAAGGCACCAAAACTACTTATCTCGACGAATGGGCCCGCTTCCTGCACAAGACCGGGGTGGCGAACAAGCCCTGCGACACGAGCGTGACGCCCAATATCTGCGCCGACAACCTGGTGACGACCTACACCATCGACGTATTCAAGGATCACATCGACTCTCCCCAGACCGCGTTGCTGAAAAGCACGGCTTCGGTGGGCGGGGGGAAGTATTTCGCCGCCACGAGCAAGACCGAGATCGCGGACGCCCTCAGCCGCATCATCAGCGAGATCCAGGCGGTCAACAGCGTGTTCACCTCGGCCAGCCTGCCGGTCAGCGTCAACACGCAGGGCACCTACCTGAACCAGATCTACATGGGCGTGTTCCGCCCGGACGCCGCCGGCCTGCCGCGCTGGATGGGCAACCTCAAGCAGTACAAGTTCGGCATCACCACCGATGCGACCGGCAACGACACGATTTTCCTCGCCGATGCGGACGGGCGCGCCGCCGTCAACAGCATCAGCGGCTTCGTCGACCCGTCGGCGCGCAGTTACTGGAGCAAAAGCACCTCGCCCTCGCCCGGATTCTGGGCCTTCAACCCCACCGGCGTGGGCGGACAATACGATTCGCCGGACGGCGACCTGGTGGAAAAAGGCGGCGCGGCGCAGAAACTCCGCGACCTGGTCAATCTGGGGCCGACGTCGCGCTCCGTCTACACGTGCACGGCTTGCACTACCGGCGGCACCCCTGATACGTTTGCCACCTCCAACACCGCGCTGATAAGTGCGCTCACCGGCACCACCTCGTCCGTCTCGGTGACCCGTGTCGCCGGACTCGCGACTGCAACCACCACGAGCGACCTGTTACTGAGCTCGCCTACCGATGCGGTGTCCATCAGCGGCGCAAGCGTGGCCGGTTACAACGGCTCGTTTACCGCGACCAGGGTGGACGGCACCCACTTTACGTTCCCGGTAGCGGAGACGCCGGCGACACCCGCCACCGGGTCGTTGATCACGGTGTCTTCGGGAACCAGCGTTTCCCAGGCCGTCCCGGCCAGCGGGATGACTTACAGCAACGGCGACGTGACGGTGAGCCTGCCCGCGCACGGTTTCATCAACGGCCAGAGCGTCGTCATCGGCGGTGCCGCCGTGTCTGCCGGCATGGCCACGGCGAGCACCAAGTGCACGAGCAGGGCGCTCGCCACGCCAACCGACGTGACCTGCGAATACAACGGCACCTACAACATCGCCTATGTGGACGCCAACACTTTCAAGTTCACTCCGCCGGTGGGAAATTTCGGCACCAACCAGACTGCGGCGGGCACCACCACCACGCTCGATCCGCCCGACACGATCACCCTGCCCGCGTCGCCCACGCCGACCGCGGCGATCACCTGCATTAACAATACGGGCTCCAATAGCTCGGTGACGATCAGCGCGATTACCCGCGTCTCCGGCGCCGGAACCAAGCAGGTAAAAGTGCAGCTTGCCTCTCTTCCGACCACTTGTGCGGCCACGCTGCTTACGGGTGGATCTGGTAACAACGGCAGAATCCTCACGATCTCCCTGTCGAACACGGGCAACACAACGGTGCTCGACGGTGCCAAGACGATAACCGGCGTGGGAACTGCCTGCGGCGCCACCGCAGCCAGCACCAGCGATAAAGTCGTCTGCTTCAATGTGACGGCTACCTCCACGACCACAACCACCTTTAGCACCACGACCATCATCCCGAGCACTCCGGCCACGGGCACCATCACCGCCACGGGCATCCCCACTCGTACGGTTTCCTCGATCGTGCGCACCGCGGGCAACGCCAGCAACGTGGCAACCGTCACGCTGACCACCGCGGTCAACCACGGTTTCGGCGCGGCTACCAGCGTGACCATCGCTGGCGCCGACCAGGCCGAATACAACGGCACCAGGACTACGGTGAATACGGTAGGCAATCAGCTCGCCATCGCCTCCGGCTCCAATACCCTTACCTTTACGCTTACCACGGGGCCAGCGACGCCGGCCACCAGCGGGACGGCGGCGAAGGGGTCGGCGGTCGATGCG
>JANMXB010000441.1:0-2427 GCA_031380765.1 Pseudomonadota bacterium
AGCCAGTCTTCCTTGAAAGTGATGGCGATCTCGTTGAACAACTGCTCCGTTGCAGCCGGGTCGTCCTGGCGATAGCCGTTGGCCGCCGACCAGAAGTAAAAGCACGACTTGTCCGTCTCCGGCGTGATGCCGTGAAACAGGCGCAGCGAAAACCCGCCGTCGCGCTTGCCTTCATACGCGCCGGTGCCTGCATCGGTCGCGCCGCTCCACTGCACGATCGCGCCGGGCACGAACAGCTCGAACTCCTGCCAGCGGTCGACCTTGTCCTTGCCGAACTTGACCGACTTCGAATAGGTCGGCGGCGGTGTCGATTCGAGCATCCAGCGGATGTAATGCAGGCCGTTGTCCTTGCGCGTGGTTTCCATCCTGGCGTCGACGTGCACCTTGGCGTTGCCGCCGATGGTCTTCCTGTGCACGAAGCCCAGGTGCGTGAGGTCCATGAGGTTGTCGATAAGCAGCGTGTAGTTGCACTTGATCGGATACATGTCGTGCTTGTGCGGCCAGTTTTTGGAATCGTCGTGGTAGGGGTAGTCGAGGATCGTGGAGGGATCGGCCTTGGCGGGGTCGCCCATCCAGATCCAGCAGAACCGGTCTTTCTCCACCAGCGGGTAGCTGCGGATTTTCGCGCGCGGCGGGATCACAGTCTGCCCGGGGACCTCGACACACGCGCCGGTACGGTTGAAGATCAGGCCGTGGTATCCGCACTGGATGCCCTTGTCGACGATCTCCCCGCACGACAACGGCACGCCGCGATGGGCGCAGCGGTTCTCGAGCGCCGCGACTTTTCCCTCGCGGTCCCTGAAAAGCACCACGTCCTCGTTGAGGATCTTGCGGCCGAGGGGCCGGGCGCCGGACTGGCTGCCCAGTTCGCTCGCCCACGCTGCGATGTACCAGTCGTTCCGGATGAACATGCCTGCCTCCACGAAAAATCGTTGTTGCGAAAACCAACTTTAGTATTCAGAGTACATGGATTCTGAATCCCAGTCGCACGCTGCGTCGCACAAGATGGCGTCAGGATCGCAGGAACCAAAAGCCGCAGGCCATTCACAGGAGGAGCAGTCATGACACAGAAAAATGCGTTCTCGCGCCGCAAAATGCTCAAGGGCATTGCCGCGGGCGCCGCCGTCGGTGCATCGCTCGGATTCCCGGCAATCGTGCGCGCGCAGGGGGCCAAAATAAAGATCGGCCTCATGCTGCCCTACAGCGGCACGTTCTCGATCTACGGCGAGAGCATCACCAATGCGTTCCGCATGGCCATGCAGGAGAACACAAAGGCCCTGGGCGGCCGCGAGATCGAATACATCCGGCTGGACGACGAGTCCGATCCCGCGAAGGCCACCGACAACATCAACCGTCTGGTCACGCGCGACAAGGTGGACGTCGTGATCGGCACGGTGCACTCGGGCGTGGCGGCGGCCATGCTGCGCATCACGAAGGAGTCGGGCGTGATGCACATCATTCCTAACGCGGGCCTCGCGCAGGCGACGGGGGCGTTGTGCGCGCCCAACATCTTCCGCACTTCGTTCTCCAACTGGCAGTGCGGCTACGGCATGGGCGCGGTGATGGCCAAGCGCCCGAAGGCGAAAAACGTCGTCACGCTCTCGTGGCGTTACGCGGCGGGCGAGGAGTCGGTCAAGGGCTTCAAGGACGGCTACCTCCCAGGCGGCGGCAAAATCGGCAAGGAACTGTGGCTGCCTTTCCCGAACGCCGAATTCCAGCCGCTGCTGACCGAGGTCGCGTCGCTCAAGCCCGACGCGGTGTATTCGTTCATCGCGGGCGCCGCCGGAGCAAAATACATGAAGGACTATGTGCAGGCCGGCCTCATGCGGACCATTCCCCTGGTCGGGCCCGGCTTCCTGACCGAGGGCCTGCTCGATGCGGCCGGTGACGCGGCCGAAGGCATCGAGACAGTGCTGCATTACGCCGACGGCCTCAATACCAAGCGCGACAACGAATTCCGCCTCAACTACGCCAAGACCTACAAGCTGCAGCCGGACGTGTTCTGCGTGCAGGGCTACGACGCCGGCCTGCTGCTGGCGGCGGGATTGGCCGCGGCCAAGGGCGACGTGTCGAAGAAGAAGGAGATGATCGCGGCCATGCGCGCGGCGAAGATCGACAGCCCGCGCGGGCCGTGGCGCTTGTCCAAGGCGCACAACCCGGTGCAGGACATGTACCTGCGCAAGGTCGTGGGCAAGGAGAACCGCAACATGGGCATCGCGATCAAGGCGCTGGACGACGACCCGTCGGTGATGGCGCAGTGCAAGATAAGCGCGTAGACGGGTCAATAATTCAGTGAAATGTTTTCGGAGACCGGCTCCTGAAGCCGGTCTCCTGGCAGTTTTGCACCGGTACCGGTACATTTTCCGATCAGGGCCGCGGTTTCAGCCCGGTCACGTTGATCGCCGGCACGGGTTTCTGCAGCCCCTT
>JANMXB010000456.1:0-3190 GCA_031380765.1 Pseudomonadota bacterium
GCTTCGTCGCTGCCGCGCTCCAGTATCTTGCGCCATTCCTCATAGGCGCTGCACCAGGCGCCGGACTTTTTCCAGCGGTCGAGGTTGTCGAGCGATCTGCGGCGGATGTCCTCTGGCTTGTGCCGCGCCAGCACCTCGAGCGAAATTCGCCGCTTGAGTTCGTCGAGCTCCGCATGCCCGTGAGCCTTGCGACCCGAAGGCCAGATGCCGCCGTTGTTCGCCTCCAGCGTCCCGCCTTCGCGCACGCCCCAAGCGTCCAGCAGCACGCGCGGCACGATCACGCCGAGAGAATTGCCGATCTTTCTGATTTGGAGTTTCATGCTGCCGCCACTGCCTTGTTATAATACGTTATAACTCGGCAGTCAAGAGCGGCCCAGGCAGGAATCACAGCATTTGCCCGTGGGAGCGCGTTAACGGTCCTGCTAGCGAAGGAATGTCGCCGCCGCCTGTCCGGCAACCCTGTCGAGAGATAGTCGCCCGTTCGGGCGGTACCATTGCGCGGTCCAGTTGAGCGAGCCGAGGAGGAATAGGCGCGCGAGATGCCGGTCTCCCGCCAGCAATCCCGCCTCTTCGAGCTCGTCGATCATCTTTTGCCATAGCGCGTCGTAGCCGTCCATCAGCGCGATGATGCGCCGCCGGTTGGCCGGCGTCAGCGAACGGATCTCGTAAAGCAGCACCGGAATAAAGTCATTGCCGTCCTCGAGGATCGTGCCCAGGTGCGCGCGCACCAGGCGCCTGAATCGTTCCTCGGGCGGCAGCTTCAGGGCGAACACCTGCTGCGAATGGCGCAAGCCTTCGGCAAGGCCTTCTTCCATCACCGCCACCAGCATCGCCTGCTTGGTCTTGAAGTGGTAGAACGGGCTGCCCGAGTGCATGCCGGCGGCGGCCGAAATGTCACGGATCGTGGTGCCGTCGAAGCCCTTCTCGCGGAACAGCTTCGCGCAGACGGCGAGCAGTTCGGCGCGCCGATTGCCCTCGCTTCGCCGCGGAACTTTTTTTCTTTTCCGGACAACCTTCATTTGCGGCGCAATCTCGGCAAATCCTCCGGCGCCTCGATTTCCATTCTCAGAAGTTGCGCGGCGACGATCTTGCCGAGGTTGTCGGTGCGAAGGCTGCGCGCCGCGCCGCCCTGCAGCGCGCTGTTGAGCACGATCTTGATCGCGAGGATGTTGTCCAGCGGCCACACTTCCACCGGTCCGTTGCAGATCGCGCGGAAGTGTTCGGCAAGGCGCTCCCGGGTCACCTCGCGCTTAAGGACCGCGTAGGTCGGCGCATCCCAGGCAAATAGACCGATGTCGGCGCGGTCGGCCTTGTCGCCGCTCCTCGCATGCGCGATTTTCCACAGGCCGACCTTCAACCCACGCGCCTCACAATACCTCCTCCACGTTCACTTCGACACGGGATTCGACCAGCTCCCTCTTAACGAGCGTTGGCCATAGCCCCAGCAACTGCTTGGCACCCTGGATGCCGTGAAACCCGCCGAGGTAAGGCGGCCCCGATAGGCCGAGCCACAGAAAAAGGCGCCCGAATCCGTCGGCGACGAGCTTGTCCTGCGTGCGGATCGTCATCCTGAGGAAACATTCGTTCAGCTGATCGCGGTAAGCCGGGTCGGCGTTTGCGCCCAACAACGAGTTGTAGCCGATATATTCGACATTCGTCTCGTCGACTTCGATGCCGCGCTCCTGCATGAGGCCCTTGATGATGTCGACGCTCTTCTCGCACTTTCGGTAGGCGTCCGGCCACGAGTAACCAATCACACCGGTGCCCATCCACCCGTCGCTATAACCCGCGACGACCTTGAGGCTGTCCGTGCGCGGTGCGCCGCCGGCGCCGCTAATTCTCACGCGGTCGCCGCCTTCGTCGATGAGCTTCAAGGTGCTCATGTCGAGCACTACATCGGGCGAGAAATAAGCATGCGGGTTGTGCACTTCATATAGAAGCTGCTGGCGAACCGTGTCGAACGAAACGCGGCCGCCGGTGCCCGGCGCCTTGGTGATGATCGCGGTGCCGTCCTCGCTCACCTCGGCGATGCCGTAACCAAGGTGGAGGAAATCCGGAATGCTTTCCCAGTCGCCCGCGGAGCCGAAGTTGCCGCCGCTCGCCTGGCCGGAGCACTCGAGCAGGTGGCCGACCGTGAGGCCCTGCGCGAGCCGCTCCCAGTCGTCCCAGCGCCAGCCGAACTCGAACGCCAACGGACCGAGAAACAGCGCCGCGTCCGCCACGCGGCCGGTAAGGACGATATCGGCGCCGCGCTCGAGCGCCTCCGCGATCGGCTGTGCCCCGAGGTAGGCATTGGCAAACAGCAATCGCTCCTCGACGCTGGCGATATCGGCGCCGGTATCGAGATGCGAGAGCGCCTCACCCGCCATTCGCAGCTCATCGATGCGATTGGTGACCGAGTCCCCGGTCACGATGGCGATCCTGGCTTTCAATCCTTTTGCGTGGAACGCTTTCGCAATGGCCTCACGGGCGCCTTCAGGGTTGAGGCCGCCGGCGTTGAGGACGAACTTGACCCCGTGTTTTGCGGCAAGGGGCCAGAGATCCAGGAGCATGGGCACCGCATCGCGCGCGTAGCCGGCGGCAGGATCCTTCTGGCGGTCCTTCTGCAGGATCGCGAGCGTGAGCTCGGCGAGATGGTCCGAACCGATGTACTTCACGCCGCCGCGTTCGATCGAAGCGCGCACCGATCGCCACGAATCGCCGTAAAAGCCCAAACCTGCGCCGACACGAACCGTCTTCATGGCCGCTTTCATTCCGGCGCAGTCTAGGTCGGCGCCTGCGGAAAAGCAATTGCTTGGTGAGGCACGCTTGATAGAATCCGGCGCGGAGGGGAACAGTGCTAAATCAGCTTTTGCAGCTGTCGGTCGCGGGCGTTGCGCAGGGCTGCGTCTATGCCCTCGTTGCGCTCGGCTTTGTGCTCATCTACAAGGCGACCGAAACCGTCAACTTCGCGCAGGGCGACCTCATGATGCTCGGCGCGTTCTTTGCGCTTACCGCAAGCGTGACGCTCGGCTGGCCTTATTGGGCGACGATCGTCTTCGCGGTTGCGGCAATGGCTGCCGTGGGGATGCTGCTCGAAAGGGTGGTGCTGCGGCCGGTGCTCGGCCAACCCGCATTCACAGTTGTGATGATCACGATCGGGGTGGGATACGTGGTGCGCGGCGTGGTGACCATGATGCCGGGCTGGGGC
>JANMXB010000464.1:0-2773 GCA_031380765.1 Pseudomonadota bacterium
CGAGGAACGCGCGCCATTGCGCCTGCCGTCCTGGATCGCTGGAGAACGTCTCGCTCAGGCCCGTCGGCACACCCTCCGGCAGCAGCGTGCGGCGCCGCTCGAAAGTCGCCGCGATCGCACGAGAAAGCAATCCTTCGTCCAGGCCACCTTCACGCAACAGCGCGCGCACATCGAAGTAGTCTTTCATCCGGCTATTGCGCAGGCCGAGGAAGACCATGGCATGCAGTTTTTCGGCAACGACAGTCTCCCGGGGGTAGGCCCGCAGCCGGGGGCGAGGAAAGCCACCAGGTTCGGATCGACGCCGATCTCCTTCGCGTGCCGGGCGAGGCGCACCTGCACCGATCGCGCGAGACCATCGCGCTCGAGGCTCATGCGGCGAGAGTCTCCAGGTAAGGGCGCATCACCCGCTGCACGCGGCAAATCACCGCGTAGCGGTCGAGCTCGTCCATCGTGAAGCGACGCGCCCGCCATCCCTCGCGCAGCGCCTCCAGCGCGACGTCGAGGCCAATCTTGTTGCGGTACTTGAAGCAGTCCGCCACAGTCTTGGCGGGCCCGTAAACCTTCACCTGCCGGCCCTCCATCCGGTGCGTCCCGACGCCGGCGCTCAGCGCCTCTCCCGTAAAGCGGACGACGCGCAGCGGAGGGTAAGTCAGTACGGGCCGCCAAGCCCGACGGTCGAGGGCCAGCCACACTTCGGAGGGAAGCTGTGTGCCGATGCGGTGGTACTGGAGCGCGGATAGGAGGCAGATTACCCCTTGGGGGACCGCGGCCGCCGCCAAGGCGAGCCCGTGGTTCTCCGTAATGGGCTGCTCCGGCAGACGGTATACGCCGCGGGCAATGCGCTCGATTTGCCCTTGCTCCACGAGTCGCGTCAGCACCTGGCGGTGGATTCCCTGCTCGGCGAGCTCTCGGGGCGTTACCCCGCGCGCGCGGCGCGCGAGCTTTAGAGTACGTTCCATGGGCGTGGCTGAGGGCATGTGGCAAATACTAGACAGTTAATAATAAATGTCAAGGATTTGCCACACACGGGTCATGTACAAACGAAAATCCCCGTCGAAGTGGGGGTTTCGAGGACCCGTCATCCGACGCCGGCCGGCCATCGGGCCTCGTTCGCCGGGCGGCTCGTTGTAAATCGAAGGCTTGTCGGAGTCCGCTCAGCCGCGCGAGGTCGGGTGCAACACAACTCTTCTAGGTGATTGCAACTTCGTAAGCCCAAAACTCGGCACTCTTACGGTCAACGGAAGCTCGAAAAAGCCAAAGGACATGCCCCTCTACCGTGTGGTAAGAATGTTTGGTATGGAGCCAGGCGCAGCTTGGCTCAAGCATTCCCCTTGACGACTATCACCGGCGTTGCATCCTGAAGGCGGGCGACGAATCGCGAAGCGAACCATGATCGAGAATGAGGAGCTCCGTCAGCGTGCATGGCAGGGGTTGTGGCCATGGCTGGCCGGTTGCTTGCTGGCGGCTGTGTGGTTCGGCAATCTCGAGTACCGCGCATTGCTCCATCCGGATGAAGGACGCTATGCCGAGATCCCGCGCGAGATGTTGCTAATGGGGGATTGGGTCACACCGCGGCTCAACGACCTCAAGTACTTCGAGAAGCCGCCGCTGCAATACTGGGCCACAGCGCTCGCCTACAAGGCGTTTGGCGAGCACAACTGGACGGCGCGGCTTTATCCGGCGCTCTGTGGATTCTTCGGCCTGTTGCTGACCATTTTTGCGGGCCGGCGCCTGTTCGGCGACAGTGTGGCGCTTGCTGGCGGCGCGATCCTTGCGAGCAGCCTTTTGTACTTGCTTGGCGCGCAGGTGCTAACGCTCGATATGGGCCTTACCTTTTTTCTCAACCTGGCACTGATGAGCTTCCTGCTCGCACAGCGATCAGACGCGACTCCCTTTGCCCGCCGCAACTGGATGTGGCTTACGTGGCTGGCGATGGGCCTGGCGGTGTTGTCCAAGGGCGCGATCGGCATCGCCTTGCCAGGCTTAACGCTCCTCGCCTATTCGCTTTGGCAGCGCGATTGGAATCTATGGCACCGCCTGCACCCCGGAAGCGGCGTGTTGCTGTTCCTGCTCGTGGCAGCCCCCTGGTTCATTGCCATGTCGCTGCACAATCCGAGCTTCGCGGAGTTTTTCTTCGTGCGCGAACACTTTCAGCGGTTCGCTCTTCAGACCCATCAACGCGCCGGCCCGTGGTGGTATTTTGCCGCCGTCCTGGCGCTCGGCGCGCTGCCATGGATCGGGCTGTTACCGACTGCCTTGCGACTCGGCGTCCGACCCAGAATTCTGAATGACAGGGGCGTTGATCCTCACCGCTTCTTGGTCGTCTGGTGCTTGGTGATCTTCGTTTTCTTCAGCTTGGCTCGTTCAAAGCTCCCCTTCTATGTTTTGCCGATTCTCCCGGCGCTGGCGCTGCTCGCCGCCTTGGGCCTAAAAGAGCTCTCCGGGCGGCAACTCGCCGCGCGCTTCGCCCCGGTCGTACTTTTTGCGCTTGCGATGCTGGTTGGATGGCCGGCGATCGCCCGATTCGGCGCAATCAAATTTCCCCCGGAACTGGTCGCGTCGTACCAGCCGTGGCTTGCCGCGGCAGTCATCTGGCTGCTACTGGGGGCCCTGGCCGCCGTGCGCCTGGCTTGGGGTAATCAGCCTCGAGCAGCGGTTCTCGCCATGGCAATCGCCGGACTGGGCTTCGGAGGAATCGCGATCACCGAAAGTAATGAGCTGGCGCCCGCCATCTCGAGCCGCGAGATCGTGGAACACCTGGGCCAGGAGGAGG
>JANMXB010000515.1:0-7842 GCA_031380765.1 Pseudomonadota bacterium
CTTCAGTGAGGGACATGAGGGCGGTGTGACCTGCGGAAATTCAAAGAGGGGCAAGTGTACCCAAATCCCTGCGCCGAAACACGAATTCGGGGGCAGAAGCCCTACTCGCTTTGTTAGAATCGACGCTTTGCCGACGCGCCCTCCGATGGCTTCTCCCCGCAGGCTTTTTGTCACCACGGCTCTGCCCTATGCGAACGGGCCGTTCCACGTCGGGCACATCATGGAGTACATCCAGGCCGACATCTGGGTGCGGTTCCAGCGCATGCAGGGGAACATTGTGCACTTCGTCGGCGCAGACGACGCCCATGGCGCACCGATCATGCTGAAAGCGGATGAGGAAGGGATTTCGCCCCTGGAACTGGTCTCGCGCATCGCGGCGGACCGGCCGAAGTACCTGAACGGATTTCATATCTCGTTCGACCACTGGCACTCGACCGAATCGAAGGAGAACACCGAGCTTTCGCAGGACATCTACCGCAAGCTAGACAAGGCGGGCTTCCTCTACAAGAAACCGGTCGAGCAGTTCTACGACCCCCTGAAAGGCATGTTCCTCGCCGACCGATACATCAAGGGCGAATGTCCGAACTGCGGCGCGAAAGACCAGTACGGAGACGCGTGCGAGAACTGCAGCTCGGTGTACGCGCCGACCGACCTGAGAAATCCATACTCCACGATTTCAGGTGCCACGCCGGTCATGAAGTCTTCGGAGCACTACTTTTTCAAACTCTCCGATCATCGCTGTACTGCGTTCCTCAAAGAGTGGCTGGGAGCACCCGGGCGCCTTCAGCTTCAGGTAGTCAACAAAGCGAAGGAATGGCTCGATGGCGAAGGCGACAAGGCATTGGGCGATTGGGACATCTCCCGCGACCCGCCCTACTTCGGCATCCGCATCCCGGACATTGCGGAAGAAAAATACCTGTACGTGTGGCTGGACGCGCCGATCGGCTATCTCGCCAGCTTCAAGGCGTACTGCGCGAAGAAAGGCATCGATTTCGAAGCGTTCCTCGCCGACGAAAACACCGAGCAGGTGCACTTCATCGGCAAGGACATCATCTATTTCCACACCCTGTTCTGGCCCGCGATGCTCAAGTTCGCAGGCAAGCCGTACAAGGTGCCGGATCACGTCTATGTGCACGGCTTCATCACCGTGTCCGGCGACAAGATGTCCAAGAGCCGCGGGACCGGGATCTCGCCGTTGCGTTATCTCGAGCTCGGGATGAACCCTGAATGGCTGCGCTACTACATCGCCGCCAAGCTCAACGCCAACGTCGAAGACCTGGATTTCAACCCGGAGGATTTCGTCGCGCGCGTGAACAGCGACTTGGTCGGGAAATACATCAACATCGCAAGCCGCTGCGCGCCGTTTTTGCGCAACAAATTCGACGGAAAACTTCTGTCGATGGATGCAGACAGGACCGATCCGGACTCTCTCATGAAGGAGTTGCAGGGACGTGCCGAAGAAATAGCCAATTTCTTCGAATCGCGCGAGTATGGAAAAGCCCTGCGTGAAATCATGACGCTCGCCGACGCGGTAAATCACTATGTAAACGAGAAGAAGCCTTGGGAAATCGCCAAGCAAGCCGGCGAAGAAAATCGTCTCCATATCGTCTGCACGGTCGCAATCAACGCGTTCAGGCTTCTGACGCTGTACCTGAAGCCGGTGATGCCGAAATTGGCGCGGGACGTGGAGGATTTCCTGAGTATCCCCGCCCTGAAATGGTCCGACGCAGGCACGCTGCTGGCCGCCGGCCATCAAATCAATCCGTATAAACATCTTATGACCCGCGTCGACCCTAAGCAGTTCGACGCCTTGTTCGACCTTCCTGCCGCAACGTTACCCAAAGAAGCGAAGACCGTGACTACGCCTGCCGCACCCGCCGCGCCTGCTGCCGCTCCCGTGGCCGCAGCCCCAATCTCCATCGAAGACTTCGCCAAGGTCGACCTGCGCGTCGCGCTCATCGCCAACGCCGAAGCGGTTGAAGGCGCCGACAAGCTGGTGAAGCTCACGCTCGACCTCGGCACCGAAACACGCACCGTCTTCGCCGGCATCAAGGCCGCGTACGCGCCTGATCAGCTCAACGGCCGCCTCACGGTGATGGTGGCCAACCTCGCCCCGCGGAAAATGCGCTTCGGCGTTTCGGAGGGAATGGTGCTCGCCGCCTCGGGCGAAGGCCCCGGGATCTTCCTTCTCTCCCCTGACAGCGGCGCGCAGCCCGGCATGAAGGTGAATTAGCGTGGCGGAGGAACCGGACCCGGCACCGCGCCGGCGCGTCGGCCTCCCGCTGCACCCGTTCCATCAACGCCTCATCGACTGCCTCAAGAACTACGACCGCGGCACGTTCGCCGCCGACGTGATCGCCGGCGTCACCGTCGGCGTGGTGGCGCTGCCGCTGGCCATGGCTTTCGCGATCGCTTCCGGCCTGAAACCGGAAGCGGGCATCTTCACCGCGATCATCGCTGGAATGCTGATCTCGCTGCTCGGAGGCTCGCGCGTGCAGATCGGCGGCCCGGCCGGCGCGTTCATCGTGATCGTCTACGGCATCCTCCAGCAGCACGGCCTGGCGAACCTCATGATCTCGACCGTGATGGCGGGCGTGCTGCTCTTCGTCATGGGCCTCACGCGCATCGGCTCGCTCATCCGCTTCATCCCGGTGGCCATCATCATCGGGTTCACCAACGGCATCGCGGTGCTCGTTGCGCTTTCGCAGGTCAAGGACTTCCTCGGGCTGAAAATCGACAGGATGCCGGCGGACTTCTTCCATTCGACGCGCGCGATCATCGCGGCGATCGACACGGCGGACGTGTTCACGCTCTCGCTGGGCCTGGCCACGCTCGCGGTGATCATCGCGTGGCCGCGTTTCGGCACGCTGGTGGCCACGCGCCGCGATGCGGCCACCACCGGCCGCACCGGGCTGGTGACGCGGCTGCCCGGCACCATCATCGCGCTCGTGCTCGCCACCGCGGTGACAGCCTTCCTCGGCCTGCCGGTGGACACGATAGGCTCGCGCTTCGGAGGCATCCCCTCGGGCCTGCCCTCTTTCACGCTGCCCGACCTCACCTGGGATGCGATGCGCAACCTCGTCGCCCCGACGATCACCATCGCGCTCCTCGGCGCGATCGAATCGCTGCTGTGCGCACGGGTGGCCGACGGCATGATCGACGACCGCCACGACCCCAACCAGGAGCTCATGGCGCAGGGGGTGGCAAATTTCGTGTCGCCCTTCTTCGGCGGAATGCCCGCCACAGGGACGATCGCGCGAACCACGACCAACGTGCGCGCCGGGGGGAAGACCCCCATTGCCGGCGTGATCCATGCCCTGACACTCCTGGTCATCATCCTCGTGGCCGCGCCCCTCGCTTCCAGCGTCCCGCTGGCTGCCCTCTCGGCGATCCTGCTGTTCGTTGCATGGAACATGGGCGAATGGCGCGAATTCCCGCGCCTCAGGCAATTCTCCCCGCAGTACCGGACCGTCATGCTTTCCACCTTCGTGCTTACGGTGATGATCGACCTAACGGTGGCGGTGGAGATCGGCATGGTGCTCGCGGCGCTCTTCTTCATCTATCGCGTCTCGAGCCTGACCACGATCGAGCAGGTGAGCGATTCGTCGCTGCCGGAGGACTTGTCGATCCCCCCGGGAACAGTGGCCTACCGGATCTTCGGGTCGCTGTTTTTCGGCGCAGTCGGCAAGCTCGAAACGCTGATCGAACCGGACGGCCGCGCCGAGCAGCCGCGCGTCATGATCCTCGACCTGCACAAGGTGATCAACATCGACACCACCGGGATGGACACGCTCGACGTGCTGAGGAAGACGCTCGCGCGGCGCGGCAGCACGCTGGTCCTGTGCGACGTCAACAACCAGCCGCTTTCTCTCATCCGGCGCAGCGGCTTCCTGCCCAAGCTCGGGCCCGACAACCTCCAGCCCCACCTTCCCGCCGCCATCGCCCGCGCCGGGGAACTCACCGCCTCGTTGCCCGTCAACAAATAAAAAAGGCGGCTCGCGCCGCCTTTTTTGCCTGGAGCAAAGCTCCCAATATGCAGAAGAGCCCGGGGGGCTAACGGGGGGATTGGGAAGGCCCCGCAACGCGGAAGGGGCCCAAACCCCCTGTTCCTCTACTTGCCGCCGCAGGTCACCGGCATGGACTGGGCCGGGTAGCCCTTGCACATCCAGTTGACCTTGCCTCCCGACAGCGTCGGGGTGAGCGAGATTTCGATCGCGTTCTTTTCGTTCCAGCCGCGGATCACGCCGCCGGACTCGACGATCCACTTGAACTCGCCGTATTTAGGGTCGACCTTGGGGGCGACTTTGACGTTGGCGCCGGAACCGGCGAGATTGGCGGCTTTCTCCGCTGCCGCCGTCACTTCGTTCTTGGCGGCATTCGCGCCGGAGACAAGAACCGCGGCCGCATCGCGGGTTTCCCCTCCCGCCATCTGCGGGAGCACCACCGCGACCGCCAGGAACCCGATCAGTACCACCCCTGCCACCACAAGCAATCCGCCTCGCATCCCTTGCTCCCCGCTCTTAGGTTTTACGTCAAGGTGCCACAACCGAATTTCCATCAGCTTACCATGGGGGCCGGCTCGTAATCACGCCCGGTGAACCCCGGATACAAACCCATGCGAACGGCACAGCACCTGCTCATCTTCGGACGCGTGCAAGGCGTGGGCTATCGGGAAACGATGCGCGCCGAAGCGCAAAGGGCGGGCTGCACCGGCTGGGTACTCAATCGCGCCGATGGCAGCGTCGAGGCGATCGTCGAGGGCTCGCCCGAGGCCGTTGCGAGCGTACTCGCCTGGGCGAGGCGCGGCCCGCCCGCCGCACGCGTCGACCGGGTCCAGGTCGGCGAGGGCGAGGGCGTCTTCAGTAGCTTCGAGGTCCTTCGGTCCCGCTAGGACACCACGCGTCCGGCGAGCGCTGCGGCCTGGGCATTGGACCCGGCTACCAGCACCCCCGCCGCGATAAGTTTTGCGGCCTGGCGCGAATAGCATTGCGGGTCCGCGTCGGTGCCGGTAATCGAAGCCACAACGACCGGGTGAGCGCGCGGCGCGGCTTCGATCGCATTCGCAATCATTCCCGCGGGATCGGCGTGGGCGCCGTAACCGATGACGACATCCAGCAGCACGACGCCGACAGCGGTGTCGGCCAGGGTTTTTGCGAGCAGCGCGTTGCGAAATTCGGGGTCGATCATCGGATGCGGGCGACCGCGCGTGTACTCGTCGTCGCCGAGGTCGATCAGCGTGTTGGCGGCCGCGTCGAGATTTGTCGTTTCGCCAGCGCCGGGCACCGGCACGTTGGAACTCACGCTGATCCCGGCGCCCATCAACACGATCTGCGCTTCGTTGCAAAGGGTCCCGCCGCTGTACAACCCGCGCAGCCAGCCCTTGCGTCCCTGCACCGCGGGCGCGCGCTCCCCCGCCAACCGATGGCCGAGGACCGCCTCGGCGGCCGCCGAGAGCGTCATTCCGCCGCTGCCAAGGAGGCACAGCGTGACGGGTTTTGTGCTTCGCGCGGCGCGCGCACCGATCTTCCCGGCGACGCCCTTTGCCGGCGGCTTGGAGATGATCACGATGTGTTTTGTTGCGGGATCGGCCTCAAGGGCTTCGAAGGCGGCAAGGGTCATGACCCCGCCGACTGCTTCGGACAAGTCGCGCCCGCCCACGCCGATGCCGTGCGAGATTCCGCGGCCCGCGCGGGCAAGCAGACAGCTCACCTCCTGCAGGCCGGTGCCCGATGCCGAAATCAGGCCGACGTCGCCGCGCGGTACGGCATTGGCAAACGCGATCGGCGCGCCGCCGATGAGAGCGGTGCCGCAGTCCGGGCCCATGAGCAGCAGCCCTTTGGCCAACGCGAGGCGCTTGAGCTCGATTTCGTCCTCGATCGGGACATTGTCCGAGAACATCATCACGTGCAGTCCGCGCTCGAGGGCCTTGCGGGCCTCGGCCGCGGCGAACTCACCCGGCACCGATATCAGGGCAAGGTTGGCTTGCGGCAGCGCTTCGAGCGCGGATGCGAAGCGGCGCACGGTCGCCACGCCGCAGGCGGCGGCCCTGGCCTGCCCGCCGGCAAGCAGCTTTTCGGCTTCGTCCAGCGCCGCAATTGCGGCAGCGCTGTCCTTGGCGCGGACCGCAATGACGAGATCGTCGGCCTGCGCTTTGCGGCCTGCGTCGTCGATGAGCCCCGAGAGTTCGAGCAGCGCGCGATTGGAGGGCGTCCCGATCATCAGCGACGCTTCGACCACGTCCCGAAGCGAAGACAAACTGCGCGAGATCCGCATCAGGGCTACCGAATCGGCATAGAAACCGCGCCGCACCCGGTTGAGCGTAACGCTCACGCCTTCACTCCAAGGGCCGCCGCCAGCGCAACGAGCCCCTGTTCGAAGCACGCGAGCGGCGCGCGCGCAACGCCGGCACCGACCTGCCCGACGCCCGGCAAGCGATGCGCAATGCCGGTGTTGATCGCGGGCTGGATGCCGGTTTCTACCACGCGGCGCGCGTCGATGCCGGCCGGAACGCCCTGGCCGTCGAGCGTGGGCATGGTCCAGCGCGGGTTCCTTGTCAGCGTGATCTCGCCCATCGCGCTCGTAAACGCGTACGCGTCCTTCACGCTGCCGGCGCCCACGAATCCGACCACCGAGGGTGCGGCCGCCATCGCGAACGCGCCCACGCCGATCGTTTCCATGATCGCGGAGTCGCCCATGTCCGGATTTGCGTCTTTCTCCGAGTAACCGGGGAAATACAGGCCCTGCGGCATCTCGACCGGGGCGGTGAACCACTGGTCCCCGGTGCCGGAGATGCGCACGCCGAAGTCGGTCCCGTTCCTGCACATTGCGGTCACGACGCTCGAGGATTCGATGCCGCGCACGGGGTCCATGATGGATTTGCCCATCGCCATGCCGATGTTGAGGAAGAACTGCTCGTTGCCGGCAATGAAGGCGAGGATCTTCGAAAGCTCTTCGGCGGATGCGCCGGCTTTTGCAAGGTGCGGCGCAAGGGCGCGCAGGGTGAGCGCCGAGCAGGCCACGTTTCTCTGGTGCATCTCGTCGCCCATCGCCAGGCCGCGCGAGGCGAGCGGCGCAAGCTCGAGGCCACCGCAAGAGCGCAGCGCGGCGCCGAACGCCGGGCCGAAACTGTCGGCGAGCCAATGCAGGCGCGCTATGACCTCTGCATCGTTCGCCCCGAACCGCATCACCTTGCCCAGGCCTTCGTTGATCATGCAGTAGGCGCGGTTTCCGAAGGCGCGGTTCTCGACAATCATCACCGGCATCGACTGCGTGGTGATGCCGGTCATCGGCCCGACCGCGTCGAAATCGTGGTTGGGATGAAACTGCACGCCGCCGGAGGACGCGAGCCCGGTCGCGCTCATCAGATCCGCGGCCCAGCCTTCGAACACGATCGCGCCGGCAACCGCGCCCTGCATCGGGCCGCACATGCGCTCCCACGCAATCGGCGGGCCCGAGTGCAGGAGCACCTTTTCCCCAAGGCCGCGAATCGCTTTCCCGGCCGGCTGCACGTCGATCAGCACGGGATTCGCGGCGAGCATCCGCTTGAGCGCCTCCGCGTTCGCTGCCGCCATGCGCTCTTCGAATGCGCCGAGCCTCGCGAGAAGATCGGCCAGATGCTTTTTGCCCTGCGCAGGCGGCCGCCAGTCGACCTGCACGACCGGCGTGCCCTGCGCGGCGAGGTCCGCAGCAAACCCGGACAGGCCGATATTGACGACGCTGGGGACGCCTGAAAGGAGCTTCGGGATGGACATGGCGTTGGTGAGAAGCGGCTGGCGAGGGATGACCGCGTGAGAAAAATTATACGCTGCTATGATCGCCGGAATGGATTCCATTCCAGAGCGC
>JANMXB010000590.1:0-5108 GCA_031380765.1 Pseudomonadota bacterium
CTTCAGGTCGTCCAGCGCGGCCTCGAGGTGGGCCACCTCCGCCCACGACCAGACCGTCCACTGATCCGGCGTCACCTCGATCCAGTTGATGGCGGCGTTCGGGATCTCGAAATCGCGCGGCGACGAAAGGCCCACGGCGCGCGCATGGCGGTACACCATCTCGAGCACCCCGCCGTGGGTGAACACGAGGATCTGCTCGCCCTGGTGCCGCGCGATCAGGTCCCGAACCGCCTTCAGCGAACGCTCGTTGAAGCCGCGCAGGGTCTCGCCGCCCTCGAAATCGAAGTCCGGGTCCTTGTCGCGGAAGCGCGCGTACTGCTGGGGGAATTTCTCGCGCACTTCCACGTAGGTGAGCGTCTCGAACATGCCGTAGTGGCGCTCGCGAAGCTCGGCCATGTAGGTGACCGGCAGGGCGAATTTCCTCGCCGAGGGCTCGCAGGTCTGCCGCACGCGGATGAGGTCGCTGCAGTAGATGGCGGTAAAGTCGTGCTCCGCGAGCACCGCCGCGGTCGCACGCGCCTGCGCGCGGCCCACGTCGTTGAGCGGAATATCCAGCTGTCCTTGCACACGGCCTTCCGCGTTCCACGCGGTTTCACCGTGGCGGACCATGCAGATGCGGGTCGGTTTCAACGCGAAGCTTTCCTCAATCGGCCCGGATGTTGTTGTCCTTGACGACCTTGCCCCAGCGGGCGATCTCACCCACGGTCCATTTCTGCAGGGCCTCGGGACTGCTGACGACCAGGTCCATGCCCAGCTGCTCGGTGAGCTGCCTGCGCAGGTCCGGCTGGTTGAGCGCTCTGACCAGCTCGGCGTTGAGCTTGTCGATGATCGGCTTCGGGGTGCCCGCGGGCGCGAAGATGCCCCACCACGCAAGTGCCGAGAAGCCCCGGAACCCCTGCTCCGCCAGCGTGGGCACCTCCGGCATCGCAGACGAGCGCTTGTCGCCCGTGACCGCGATCCCGCGCAGCTTGCCGCCTTTGACATGCGGTCCGATCACGGCCACCGATGCGATGCCGAAATCGATCTGCCCGCCAAGCGCGTCGGTGGACATCGGCCCGCCGCCCTTGTAGGGAATGTGCACGACCTTGAACCCGCCGGCCTGCTGGATGAGTGTCATCGTCAGGTGGCCGAGGCTGCCGCTGCCGATCGACCCGTAGCTCAGCGTATCGGGCTTTGCCTTGGCCGCGGCAATGACATCGGCGAACGTCTTGTAGGGCTTGGCAGGATTGGTGCCCAGCGCCATCGGGGCGGTGCCTACCAGCATCACCGGTGCGAGGTCCTTTACGGTGTCGAAGTTGAGGTTCGGAATCAGTGTCGGGTTCACCGCATGCGTGTCGAACACGAACACGAACGTGTAGCCATCGGGCGGCGATTTGGCGACGAAGGACGTGCCGATCGACCCCGACGCGCCCGGCTTGTTCTCAACGATGAATTGCTGGCCGAGGCTCTCGGTGAGCCTCACGCTCAGCAGCCGGGCAAGCGGGTCGACCGAGCCGCCCGGCGGGAAAGGCACGACGAACTTGACCGGTTTGGTGGGCCACGCCTGTGCCCCCGCAGGCAGGGCTGCCAGTGCGGCCAGCGCCACCAATCCCGTAGCGGCTGCGCGCCGCAAAAACCTTGCTTTCATGTCAGCTGTCTCCGTTGTATTTTTCAGTGCGACGCGAAGCGTAGCATCCCGACCCGGAATAAGCGCATCATCGCCGCTGTTTGCACCGGTTGCCCACCCTCAGGGAGTCAAAAAATGCATCGCATCCTGGCCATCCTTTTGCTCGCCGCTTTCTCGTTCGCCGCTTCGGCCCAAACCCCCGTCCGGGTGCGCGGCACCATCCAGTCGTACGACAACCAGACCCTGCTGGTGAAATCGCGCTCGGGCGAGCTTGTGACGATCAAGCTGGCCGATAAATTCGTCGTGGCCGGCGTGGCCCCGGCGACGCTGGCCGACGTGACCGCCGGCAAGTTCATCGGCACCGCAACGCTTGGACAGAAAGACGGCGCGCTGGTTGCGCTGGAAGTGCTGATTTTCCCCGAGGCGATGCGCGGCGCGAACGAAGGCCACTACCCGTGGGACCTGCAGCCCGAGAGCCTGATGACCAATGCGACGATCGCCGATGTCGCGCCAGGGGCCGCAACGGGGCGCGTGCTCACGCTCAAGTACAAGGACGGCGAGAAAAAAGTGCTGGTGCCCGAAGGCGTGCCCATCGTGACTTTCCTGCCCGCGGAAAGAAGCGACCTCAAGTCCGGCGCGCACGTGTTCGTCGGCACCCAGCGCCAGCCCGACGGCACGCTCACCGCCGGACGCGTGAACGTCGGCCTGAACGGCCTCGTTCCACCGATGTAACGCTTCTAGAACAGCTGGAGCGCGATCAGCACCATCCCGACCACCGACACGAACCAGGCCAGCGTGCGCACCCAGGGCCAGCCGGCGAGATAGATCAGCGCGTAGGCAAAGCGCCCCCAGAAAAACAGTTCGGCGCCGAGGATGGTCATCTGGTTCGTCCTGCCCGCGGCGATCACGAGAAACACCAGCGCCGCAAAAAGCACCATGTTCTCCGCCATGTTGCGGTGCGCGCGCTGGGCGCGTCCCGCCCACCCCGTGAGCACCGGGAAATTCTCCCGGTTGCCGGCGAGCGTCACGAGACCCGTCTGCGCGAACGCGCCTTGTGCCGCGATCAGCATCTGCACGAACATCAGCACGACGGCCCACAACAGCAACAGCATTTCTGGTTTCATGGCGCGGTCCTCCCCCCGGGGAAAGCGTGAGACTAGCGCGCCAGGCGGGAATTCGCCAGTTCGAGGCGGTCGACGACGTTGCGCACGAGGGCGCGCGTCAGGGCGAGCTGGGCGCCCAGGCTCATGCGGGAAAGCGCTTCGGGCAGGAATTCCGCGAGCACGATGTCGGTCAGGGCTTCCACCGTCGCATGGCGGGGCAGCTCGCCGCCGCGGATGTACGCCATCTCGCCGAAGCATTCGCCCTGGTCGATCGTGTTGAGCAGGCGCGCCTGGCGGATCACCTTGACCTGCCCCTGGGCGAGGAAGAAAAAACTCATCCCGGGCTCGTTCTCCTTCACGATAGGCGTGGCCCTCTTTACGCGCGACCAGCGGCCGGCCCGCGCGAGCTCCCAGAGCTCCGAATCGGCCAGCGCATTGAGCATCGGGACCCGCTTGAGCGCGACGTACTTCTCGCTGTCGGAGATCTCCTCCGCCGGCAGGACGAGACGCACCACCTTCGACAGGTCGAGCGCGAATTCCGCCCACGTCGGATAGCGGTGTTCCGGCTTTTTTCCAAGCGCCACAAGGATGATGCGGTCGATGTCCCTGGGCAGGTCCGCGCGCACGCTGGAGGGCGGTGCCGGGTCGTCGCGCAGGATGCGGCCCAGCAGCTCCTCCATGGTCTTGCCCGTGAACGGGCGCGAGCCGGTCAGCAGCTCGTATAGCGACACTCCGAGGCTGTACATGTCGCTGTGCAGCGTCAGCGGCTTGTTGCCTTCGATCTGCTCGGGCGACATGTAGTAGGGCGAGCCCATCGCCGAGGTCTGCACGGCCTGCGATTTCCTCAGCAGCGCGGCGCCGAAATCGGCGATCTTCACGTCGGTGCCCGCCGCGATCATGATGTTCGCGGGCTTGATGTCGCGGTGGACGATGCCCTCGCGGAACGCGTAATCGAGGGCCCCGCAGCACTTGAACCCGATCTGCAGCACGTCGGCGATCGGCAGCAGCGTCTCGGGCGTCACGTGCTGCGAGAGGTCGCCGCCCGTGATCAGCTCCATGGCGATGTGCCCGGAGTCCTCCTGCACCACCGCGTCGTAAATCGACACGATGTGCGGGTGCTTGAGCTTGCCCGCGAGCGAGGCCTCGTTGAGGAATTGCGCCCGGTACATGGTGCCGAACTCGGGGTCGCTGAAGACCTCGGGCTCGATCACCTTGAGCGCGACGATGTTGCCGGAAAACGTGTCGCGGGCATGGTAGACCGTGCCGGTCGCACCCTTGCCGAGCAGGTGGTTGATGTCGTACTTGCCGACCTGGAGACTGAGATCCATGGCCCAAGCATAGCAAGCCGGGCCATGGGGTTTGTGTGCCTTAAGTCACGCGCCTTCCCGCTGCGTGGCTACCAGTGGCGATGTCCCCCGTAGCCGCCATAGCCGCCATAGCCGCCGCGATAGCCGTAGTAACCGTAGCCGTACGATGGGGCCACGACAACAGCCGGCGCGCCGTACACCCCTGGCGGGCCATAGGCGGGGACGATTGCACAGCCGGACAGTACTGCGATCGAAGCGACGACGAGCAATAGCGATTTCATTGGCGGTTCTCCTTGGAAACGCGCCCATTGAACCCGCCCCCGGCGATGGCCGCCCGGTGGAATTGTTACCAGATATTGCTGAATCACCGTTCGGTCGAAACCGGTTACAACTTCGTTCCCGACGCAACACGCCGTTGCAATTGCTTTCCAAAACACACGAACGCATGGTCAACACTTCCCCCTGTGCAGTCGTTTATCGAGCACAACACCCACACTTACCGGAGGGAAGCAAATGAGCACGATGAAAAGAGCAATCTGCATGCTTGTTTCGGGGGCTGCGCTCGGCATCGCCGCGCCGGCATTTGCGGACCCTGGCTATGGGTGGGATCGCGGGCATGGGGGACGCGGGTGGAACCAGGACCGCGGATACGGGCACCCTCACCATTTCGGCGGCTACGGCCCGCGCTACTACGCGCCCCGCGTCGTCGTTGCGCCCGCACCGGTGTACTACAACGCCGCTCCGGTCTACTCGGCCCCCGCGTACGGCGCTTATGATCCTTATTATGCGCCGCCGCAGGCCGTCTATCCCCCGCAGGGCTACTATGCGCCGCAGGCCGCCTACCCGCAGCAAGGCTACTATGCGCCGCAGGCCGCATATCCGCAGCAAGGCTACTACGCGCCAGCAGCCGGTGCAGTGGTCGGCGCAGCCGCTGGTGCGATGATCGGCAGCCAGTTCGGCAACTATCACGATCGTGGCATGACGACCGCAGCCGGCGCACTCATCGGCGGGATCCTGGGCGCGCAGTTCTAAGCGGGGATCTTCAGTTTTCCTTTGATGATTTTTCTCGTGGGCGTGAGCGGCATTTCGCTC
>JANMXB010000668.1:0-1622 GCA_031380765.1 Pseudomonadota bacterium
GAGAAGTTCGGCCTCGGTCGCTGTCGTTCCATCCTTCAGCGAGACATAAGCGCAAGCCACTTCTCCCAACCGCGCATCCGGCACCCCGATCACCTGCGCGGTCTGCACCGCGGGATGCGCGAGCAGCACTTCCTCGACCTCGGCCGGCGCAACGTTCTCGCCGCCGACACGGAACACATCCTTCAGACGGCCCACCATCCGCAGGCGCCCGTCGTTGGTCAAGCTGCCAAGATCGCCGGTGCGCAGCCAGCCATCGGGCGTGAATGCCTTCGCGGTCTGCTCCGGGTTGCTGTAGTAACCCTTCATGACGCTCCATCCGCGCACCTGGATCTCGCCGTCCTGGATTCTGAGTTCGAGACCTTCGTGCGTCTTCGCGAGTCCCTCGACACGCAGTTCTTCGGGATCGCGCCAGTCGCTCATGACCACGTTGGGCGAAGCCTCCGACAATCCGTAGGCAGCGCAGATCTCTTTCGCGCCCATGACGTCGATGATCCTGCGCATGGTCTGCGGCCCGGCCGCGGCCCAGCCCCCGCGCAGGTGCAGCTTCTGCGGATCGAAATCCGCATGCCCCATGAGCATCTGGAAGATCGTGTCGTTGCCCGACGTAAGAGTGCAGCGCTCGGCTTCCAGCATCTTCAGCGCCGCGCCGGCTTCGAAATACGGCAGGGTCACGAGGCACGCGCCGAAGACCAGCGAGGCCAGCGCCGAGAGCGTCGAGCCGCCGACGTGGAAGAACGGCCGGCAATTGAAGTAGCGATCCTCGGCACGGATGCCGAATCGCGAACCCGCGGCCCACGCGTTCCTGAGCATGTTGTCGTGCGTGAGGACCACGCCCTTGGGATAAGCGGTGGTGCCGGAGGTGAACTGGATCAACAGTGGGTCGTCAGGCCGAACATCCGAGCCCAAGGTCGCGGCAGGTTGGGCGCGAGGCAGGCCGCCATCGACGTTCACGATGTATTCGAGTTTCGGCAGCTGCGAGCGGACTTCATCGACCATCGCTGCGTAGTCGATACCCAGGAACCGCGCGGTATAGAAGAGCGCCTTGCAATCGGCCTGCTGCAGGCAGTACGACAACTCCGCAGCCTTGAACCGGGTGTTGACCGGCACCGTGACGCACCCGAGGATCGCCGCGCCGTAAAACAGCGTGATCCAGGCGGCATCGTTGCCCATGAGAATGCCGACGTGGTCGCCGCGCTTCAGGCCCATCTTTTCGAGGCCCGCCGCGACGGACCTCGCTTCGGCGGCCAGCTGCGAATACGTGAGCCGCACCTTGTCGGTCACCAGCGCTTCGGCCCCACCTCGTTCCACGGCATTGCGCGCCAGCACCTCGGCAAGCGTCTGCGCCGGCCAGCTCACGCCTTGCCCATCCACTGGCCCGAGGCAAGCTGCTCCTCGATCGCCTCGATCTCCGCGGCCAAGGCGCCTTTCGGGTCGAGCTCCACGCCGCGGTCGATGGTGCGCTTGGCCAGGCGCAGCGATTGCCGGGGCGCGGCGGTGATTGCTTCGACGATCGCCGCGAGCGTCTCTTCGAGCATGTCCGGCGCGACGAGGCGCGCGACGAGCCCGTGGGCCAGCGCCTCCTCGGCGCTCAGCGTGCGGCCGGTGTACATCATGTCCTTGGC
>JANMXB010000679.1:0-2328 GCA_031380765.1 Pseudomonadota bacterium
TGATGCGCTCGAGCCGCTCGAGATCCACCGACAGGCTGTCGAGAAAGATGCTGTTCAGCGCATGGCCGGCGATCTGCGCGAGGGACGGGTAGATGCTCGAGCGGCTGCGCGCCGTATCGAGCGTCTGGCGTCCTGTTCCGACGACCAGGACCCGGTCGGCCCCCAGGTGCAGGGCCGGACTGATCGGGGCGATCTGCCGCATCGAGCCGTCGCCGAAATACTCCCGGTGGACTTTTACCGCCGGGAAGATGAACGGCAGCGAGGAACTGGCAAGGAGATACTCGAGCTTGAGCGTCACCGCCGCGCCGATGCGCTGGTTTCTCTCCCATCCCTCGGTGCCCGAACCGCCCTGGAAGAACGAAACGCTTTGTCCCGAGGTATAGCCCGAAGCCGTGACCGAGACCGCGTACAACGCGCCGCTATCGATGTTCTCCTGGATGCGCTCGAAAGGCAGCGTGCGCGCCAGCATGTCCGCAAGAGGTGAGTTGTCGAGCAGCGATATCGGATTGCGGCGCGAAATCAGCATCAGGGAACCCAGCCACTTGGCCCCGCTGCGCATGATGCTCGGGAAGTCGGACTTGTACACCTGGTCGACATGCATGTTCTCCCAGCTCTCCAGGAGATTGCCGACGGCACGCGTGAAGTTGTCCGCATAGGCCGCGAGGGTAGCGGCGTTGATCGCGCCGGCCGATGTGCCGACCAGGATCGGAAACGGGTTCTTGACCGGGTTGCCGAGAATGTCGCGTACCGCCTTGACCACGCCGACCTGGAAGGCGGCCCGGGCGCCGCCGCCGGTCAGGACGAGGCCGGCCCGGGATTTGGGCCGCGATCCGGATACGGTGCCTTCGCTGCCGGGGATGCTCATCGACACGGCGCTCGGGCGCTCGGCTCAGAACAGGGTCTGCTCGGCACCGCGCGGGGCGTTCGCGTCGACGACCGTCAGGGCTGTCATGTTGACGATCCTTCGCACCGAGGCCGAGGGCGTGACGATATGCACGGCGCGTGCAGCGCCCAGCAGGATCGGGCCGACCGTGACGCCGTCGCCCGCTGAAGTCTTCAGCAGGTTGAACGCGATGTTCGCTGCGTCCATTGTCGGCATGATGAGCAGGTTCGCTTCGCCTTTCAGGCGCGAATTCGGAAACACCCGCATGCGGATCTCGGCCGAGATGGCGGCATCCCCGTGCATCTCGCCTTCGACTTCAAGTTCCGGTGCGCTCTCGCGCAGGAGGGCGAGCGCCGCCTGCATCTTGCGCGCCGACGGCAGGTCGACGGAGCCGAAATTCGATGCCGACAGGAGGGCGACCTTGGGTTGGATGCCGAACCTGCGTACCTCCTCGGCGGCGAGAATCGTCATCTCGGCGATATTTTCGGCCGACGGATCCGGCGTCACATAAGTGTCGCAGATGAACACCGTGCGATCGGGAAGCATCAATGCGTTCATCGCGGCGTAATGCTTCACCCCCGGACGCAAGCCGATCACCTGGTCGATGAACTGCAGATGCAGCGCATGGGTGCCGAAAGTGCCGCAAAGCATGCCGTCGGCCTCGCCCTTGTACATCATCATCGCGCCGATGAGCGTGTTGCGGCGGCGCATCTCGATCTTGGCGTATTCCCGCGAGACGCCCTTGCGTTCCGTGAGCCGGTGATAGGTCGTCCAGTAGTCGCGGTAGCGTGGATCGCTCTGCGGGTTGATCAGCGAATATTCCTTGCCCGAGCGCATGCGCAATCCGAACTGCTCGAGGCGCCGCTCGATCACCGTCGGGCGTCCGATGAGGATAGGCGTGGCGAGGCCCTCGTCCACGACCACCTGGACCGCGCGCAGCACACGCTCGTCTTCGCCTTCCGCGTAGACAACGCGCTTGGGCGACTTCTTGGCTCCAGCGAACAACGGCTTCATGATGAGGCCGGAGTGATAAACGAACTGCGCGAGCGAATCGCGATAGGCGCCGATGTCCGCGATCGGCCGCGTCGCCACCCCGCTGTCCATGGCCGCCCGCGCAACGGCAGGTGCGATTCTCGCGATGAGCCGCGGATCGAAGGGCCGCGGGATCAGATACTCCGGACCGAACTTGAGGTTTTCCCCGCCGTACGCCAGCGCCACGATATCTGATGCCTCCGCCTGCGCCAGGTCCGCTATCGCCCGGACCGCGGCCAGTTCCATCTCCGCGGTAATGCTGGTGGCGCCGACGTCCAGCGCGCCCCGGAAAATGAAAGGAAAACACAACACGTTGTTGACCTGGTTCGGGTAGTCCGAGCGGCCCGTGGCCATGATTGCGTCCGATCGCACTTCGCGCACAAGATCGGGCCGGATTTCGGGCTCGGGATTGG
>JANMXB010000700.1:0-4743 GCA_031380765.1 Pseudomonadota bacterium
AGCTGACCGCGTACTGCACGGGCTGGGATGACGGCTCGGCGATGCGGCGCGAGATGTTTGCGCACTTCGACCAGGTCCGCCTGCTGAGCGGCGTCAACGACAAGGTGGCCGCCCGGATGGTCGCGGATGACCGGATCGACATCCTGGTGGACCTGAACGGCCTGACCGAAGGTACCCGGATGGGGGTCCTCGCCTGGCGCCCGGCGCCCGTGCAGATCGCATATCTCGGGTTTCCCGGCTCTTCGGGCGGGCGCTTTATCGATTATGTGGTCGCAGACCCGCACGTCGTGCCGGATGCCGCGGGCGCAGCGTATCCGGAGAAGCTGATCCGCATTCAACGCACGTACCAGATCAACGACTACGCCGAGCGCACACTGCCGCCGATGCCGGCGCGCCAGGCCGTCGGCCTGCCGCCGAATGCGATCGTGGCGGGCATGTTCAACAACATCAACAAGGTCGGCTCCCAGGTCTGGGCGACCTGGATGCAGATCCTCGAGGCCGCGCCCGGAGTGATCCTCTGGGTTCTGGATCCCGGGCCCGCGGCCCGCAAGAATCTCGTGCGCGCCGCTACGGCGGCGGGAATGGACCCCAGGCGCCTGCTCTTCGCGCCCAAGCTCGCGCAGCAGGGACACACGGCGCGCATGCAGTGCTGCGACATCATGCTCGATCCCTGGCCCTATGGCGGGCACACCAGCACGGCGGACGCAATATTCGCCGGCATACCGGTAGTGGCGATGGAGGGCACCAATTTCGCCTCGCGGGTCAGCAGCAGCCTCTTGCACGCGGCCGGGCTGCGCCAGCTCGTCAACGCGGACCGCGATGCCTATGTGCGCACTGCCGTGAGCCTGCTCACCCAGCCGCATGCGGTCGCCTATTCGAAGCAATTCATCCGCGAATCCAGCGTCAAGAACGACGTCTTCAACGCGCATTCGAAAACCTCCCAGTTCGAGGCGGCTTACGAGGAAGTGCATGCGCGCGCGGTCAAGGGCCAGCCGGCCCGCAATGTAACCATCCGTCTGAGGCCTCCCGCCGCTGCGCCGGCGGCCACGCCCGCAGCGGCGTCCGTGGCCGCCGTGCCGGCGGCGACCCGTGCCAAGCGCGTGGCAGCCGCACGCGGCAGGGATCTGGAACTGGTCCTGGTGTGCGGCCCCTGGAGCAGCGGGACCAGCGCCGTGGCCGGGCTGCTGGCGAGCCTGGGGCTCGACGGATTGCCGCCGTATTTCCAGACCAGCGACGAACGGACGAAAAACAGCTTCGAGTCCATCGCCTTTCGCGAGTTGGTCATGGCGGTGGCTTCGGAGGACACGGTGGCCCTCAAGGTCGATCCCGCAACGGCGGCCGCGCGATTGCGCGAGTTTCGCGTGGCCCTTGCTGCGGGAAAATCCAGCCCCGGCGCGGGGAGGCCGATTTTTCTCAAGTATCCGCTCTCTGCCGCACTGATTGCGCAAATCTGCGGTGCATTCAATACGCGGCTGGTGTACGTGCTGCGCCCGCTGCGTGAGATCGAGGCGACACGCGTGCGTCGCGGCTGGGCGGAGCACCAGGGCTCGGCCGGCGCGCAACGCATCTATTCCTACATGTTCGGCGCGCTGGTCGAGCAGCGCATACCGACCATGATGGTGCGCTATCCTGAGCTGATCGAACGGCCGGTTGAGATCGCGCGCGACCTTGCCCGCTTCGCGGGTTTGCAAGCCACGCCGGACGCAATCGAAAAGGCGGCGGGTTTCATCCGCAAGTCTGGCGCCTGAACCCTCAAGGAGCTCTGGATGGCTGAACAATCGCAACGCACTCCCCCAGCGCGGCCGGCCGCGGCCCCGGGGCAGGGGGGGGGAGAGGGCAGGGCGTTCTACGCGCCACGCTTCGACGTACGCGGGGCGCCGCAGACATCCATGCGTTATATTTTCTTTTCCTCGCAGCGCACCGGCAGCACCTACCTGTGCCGACGGCTGTGCAATATCAGCAACCGTCTTGGACTGCCCAGCGAGTACCTCAACCCGAACGCGATCGAGGACATCGCGCCCCGGCTGGTGGCGCCCGCAGCGGGGCCGACGCGGATCAAATTCGAGGATTACCTGCGCGGCGTGGAGCGCATCCGCACTACCGCAGACGGCACTTTCGGGGTCAAGGTCCAGCCAAAACAGCTGGTATCCCGGGTGGCGGGCGGCAGCGACGGCGTGATTCGATTCCTGCAGGGCTACGACCGGATCGTGGTGCTTACGCGCCGCGACAAGCTCGGACAGGCGGTGTCCGGTGCGATCGCGGAGGCAACCGGCGATTGGGTGTCGGGTAACAAGCCGCCAGACCTGAGCGACGACGACCTGGCGAAGTTGTGTCCTGACGTCGCCTTCAAGCTCAACCGGTACGTCCAGGAAGAACTCAGGATGCTTGCCGCCGCATCGAGGACCGGCCGCCCGGTTCTGCACATCGAATACGAGGAAATCCTTGCGGACCCGCAAACCACCTTCGGCGGCCTGCTCAGGTTCCTCGGGGAGCCTCGCGGCGTGGCGGGTGTCGAGGAAGACAACCTGGTCAAGGTGCCGAAAAAAACGCCCGGTGAGCTTGCGCAGCGCCTGGGAAAGCGATTCCTGGATTTCATCACGGCAGCCGGCCCGTATTCGGTTCCCCGGGCGTCGCGTCGCTAGCCTTCAGGGCGCCGCGTGGCAGTCCGCAACCGCCAGGCTTCCACTTTTCCGGCCGCATTGCGCGGGATCGCGTCGATGAAGTCGATGATCTGCGGGCGCTTGCCGGCGGACAGGTGTTCGGCGCAAAACGCGGCCACGCTCGCCTCGACCACAGCACGATCGGCCGTGATGAAGGCATGGATGTCCTCATAGCCGTGGCGCCCGGGGGTCGGCACGACCGCCGCGTCGCGCACGCCGGGCATCCGCAGCAACACCGCCTCGACTTCGAGCGGGTCGACGCGCAGGCGCGGCCCGTTGATGAAGGCTTTTTTTCGACCCACCAGCACGAGCGCGCCGTCGGGCTCCAGCCGGCCGATGTCACCGGTCAGGAAGAAACCGTCCCTCATAGGAAGCGGTTCGCGCGCGCCGCCTTCGATGAGGCAGTACGGCCGGCACAGGCTGTCGGAGCGCACCGCGATTTCGCCTGCTTCTCGGGGCGGGACTTCGTTTCCATCGTCATCAAGAAGCCGCAGCTCGACCAGCGGCCAACCGGCAATCGGCCGATAGGCTTCTTCATCCCGGCCGGAGGCGGACGCAATCAACCCGAGCTCGCTCATGCCGTAATCGCGGACAGGCCGGATGCCGAAGCGGGCGTGGAAGCGGGCGAATGCGGCCGCATCCAGCATCGCCGACGAAACATTGATGCGTCGAAAGGCCGGCCGGCCTATCGCTTCGGGGAGGTCCGCAAGCAGCTTGACGATCGCAGGCACTGTTACAACACAGGTTGCCTGCCGCCGGAGCGCGGTCTGCAACGCGATTCGCGGAGAAAATGGCTGCACCAGAATCACCGTTGCGCCGATGACCAGCGGGGCAAAGACAAGATTGGCCATGCCCACTGCGAGTTGCAAGGGGATCGTGGCAAGTACGATTTCGCCCCGAATGACCTTCCCGCCGGGACCGATGCTCCGATGCACCCACGCCGACAGGCCGCCGTGCGTGTGGATCAGCGCCTTGGGCCTGCCTGTGGTGCCCGAGGTAAAAGCGAACAGGGCGTCGGCATCTGGCGGCGATGTGTAAGGCTGGTGCAGCACGGGTGCGCTTTCCAGCTCTGCGATCTGCAATACGCGCGTCGTTGTTCGCGCAAGCGACAGGTCTCCATCCGCGATCAGGAACGCAAGGTCGACGATTGACTCGCGCGCGGCGCGGTCCTCGGGCGGCGCACCGGGATCGAAGGGAACCACGATCGCCCCGAGCCGCCAGAGCGCAAGGAGCGCAAGCGGAAAATGCAAACCCCGCATGACCAGGATCCCGACTGGCAATCCGGGGGCGACGCCTGCGCGGGCCAGCCCCGCGGCAAGGTGCGATGATCGCCGCTCCAATGCGCCGAAAGTAAGCTCGGTGTCGCCGTGCGCGAAAGCAACGCGATCGGGTTCCGCGGCGGCGTTGCGCAGGAACGCTTCCAGAATCGTTTCCATTCCGGCCGATTCTAACCTCCCGCACATCTCTATAATTCGTGGATGCCGGCGACAGTGAATTGCGCGAATCCAGATATCCTCGTCAGCGCCGGCGAAGACCGTGGGCTCACGATCGTGGCCTTCACCGGCGGCGCAAGGCTGCTCCTCCTGCGGCCCTTCGACTTCATGGATGTTACGGGGGTGATGAGCTACAACCGCATCCTGTTGCGCGACCCCGTCAAGAGCTGGTTCCACCTCGGGTTTGGGGGGGAGGGGGAAGATTTCGGGTCGGTCATGCAGACTGTTCGCGGGCTGCTCGCCGAACTGAAAGGCGCAAAGCTCATGACCATCGGCACCTCCATGGGCGGTTATGCGGCACTGCTTGCCGGCCACTTGCTCGGAGCCGACTACGTGCATGCCTTTTCGCCGCAAACCTATCTTGACGCGGCCAATATCGCGCGGCTGGCCGACACCGGCATCGGCCACCGCGCCAATCTCAAGGCCGTGCATGGCAGGCTCGGCGACAACGCCGAATCGCTGGACCTGCGTCGCGTGCTGCAGCGGCCGAACGGCAGGACGCGTTATTTCATCCATGTCTGCTCGGGGCACGCGCCGGATCGCCAGCGCGCAGAGCATCTCGATGGATTGCCGCAGGTCGCAGTCTTGCG
>JANMXB010000725.1:0-2018 GCA_031380765.1 Pseudomonadota bacterium
GCAGGTTGCGCGCGCGCGTGGCCATGCGTTTGGCGCGCTCGTCGCCATAGTTCTCCACCAGCCGCGCGTAAATGGCGTCGATCTCGACGCGGGCTTCCTCGCCCCACATCGGGATCCACTTGGCGATCGGCCGGCCATACGAAGCTTCGCGCTCCACCACCGCGTGCCCGTTGCCCAGGTCCATGCTCGCGCCGATGACTTTTCCGCGCACCATCGTGCCGCCCGAATTGGTTTTCACCAGGTCGAGGTAGGTCGGATGCAGCGTGACCACGTGCAGGATATCGGTGCTGTTTTCGGCCAGCAGCTTCCAGTTGGCGCGGGCGCTGTATTCCTGCGCTTCGCCGACCACTTTCATGCCCTCGGTGGCCTGGTCCATGACGATGTCGATGTACTCGCGCGCGCCGCCGAGGTAGTCGTGCAGGCTCCCGGCCTGGGGATCGAAATTGAGGAACCACAGGCCCCGGTACGATTCGAATTTGGGCACCGGCACCATGTCGTTACAGCCCGGCTCATTGAATTTCGCGTGATACGTCTCGGGTTCGGCGATGCTGATCACCTTGCCGGTGTTCTCGAACGCCCAGCCGTGGTAGATGCAGCTGAAAAGCTTCGCGCTGCCGCTTTTCTGCCGGCAGACCTGCGCGCCGCGGTGCGGGCAGATGTTCAGGAGGCAGCGCACCACGCCGTCGCGGTCGCGCAGGAAGATCACCGGCCGGCCGGCGATGCGGCGCGTGGCGAAATCGTTCGGCCTGGCGAGCTCGGAGTCGTGCCCGACGAAGAGCCAGCATTTGGAGAAGATGGCGTCCATCTCGGCGGCGTGCAGCGCCGGATCGGTGTACGTCGAGCGCGCGACGCGAAAGCGCCCGCTGTCTTCGTCTATGCCGATCGCCGCGTCCGCGTGCGCGCCCTGCGGGTGCTGCATCAAGTAACCTCCGCCAGGGTTTCACCCTTGAAAACCGATTCTCGCGTAAATGATTGCGTGGCACAATACTTGAGGAACGCAACTAATCGGGGGCCGTGATGCAATCGACCAAACGCCGTGATTTCCTTCGCGCCGCCGCAGCGGCCACCGCACTCGGTACACCCGCCCTCCAAGCGCTTCTCTGGTCGCGCGAGGCGCGTGCTCAGCTTGGCGACACGCTGACCATCGCCTACAACGTCAGCCCGCCGAGCTGGGATCCCAACACGGGCCCTTCGTCGGTGAGCCCCGGGCTGACGAGCATCTATCGCACGATCTTCGATCCGTACATGGTCCAGCGCGAAGACTTGTCGCTCGCACCCGGCGTGTGCGACCAGTTCGCATGGAACGCGGACAAGAGCGCGGTCACGCTGCGCGTGCGCAAGGGCGTCACCTGGCAGGACGGGCGCCCGCTCACGCCGGCCGACGTCGCGTGGAACCTGAACCGCCTCAGCACCCTGCCCGCCCCGCTGCAGTCGATCTTCGCCAGTATCAAGAACGTCAGGGTGACCGGCGACATCGTGGCTTTCGACGTCACCCCGTGGCGCGCGAACATGATCGAGCGGCTCACTTTCCTCGGCTGCTACCTGATCCCGCCGCACTATTACGAAAAGGTCGGCAAGGAAGGCTTCGAGAAGGCGCCGATGGGCTGCGGGCCTTACATGATCGAGCAGTTCGAGCGCGGCTCGTTCCTGCGACTCAAGGCGTACAAGGGCTATTGGGGCGGCGCGCCGGCCTTCGACACCGTGGTGTTCAAGTTCGCCACCGACGCCGCGACGCGCATCGCCGAGATCGAGCGCGGGTCCTCCGACCTGACGGTCGACATGCCGTGGGAGGAGTTCGAGCGCCTGCGCACCAAGCCCGGCCTTGCGGGAGTGGCGCATCCGACCAGCGACATCGCGATGATCTTCCTGCACAACATCGGTGTGATGGCCGACCCGAACGTGCGCAAGGCCGCGGTCCACGCGATCGACAAGAAGCTCATCGTCGACCGCATCCAGCGCGGCTATGCCAAATCCATCGATACCCTGCTCGCGCCGGAGTACCGCGGGTATGACGCTTC
>JANMXB010000073.1:0-2533 GCA_031380765.1 Pseudomonadota bacterium
GAAGTATCCGGGGGTGAAGTGCAACTTCGTGCGCACCACGGCGCAGGTCGCCTTCCAGCGCTTTCAGCAGGATCTGCAGGCCAATATCGCGGTGGCCTCGGTGTTCAGCAGCACAGATGTGGGCCACTTTCCGGACCTGAAAAAAAGCGGCCTGCTGATGCCTTACACGCCGAACAACGCCGTCAAGATCGTGGATTCGCTCAGGCAGTACAACGACAAGGACGGCCAGTACTGGGTGACCGCCGCCGCGCTGCTGGTGCTGACCTACAACAACAGCCTGGTGCAGGAAAAGGACGCTCCAAAGAACTGGCCCGACCTGCTCAACCCGAAATGGAAGGACAAGGTGTCGATCGGCCACCCGGCGTTCAGCGGCTATGTGGGTACGTGGACGGTGCTGATGACCAAACTCTACGGCTGGGACTACTTCGTGAAGCTGGAAAAGAACAATCCGCAGATCGGGCGCTCGATCAACGACACGGTGACGATGCTCAACGCCAAGGAACGCTGGGTGGCCGCCGGACCCGAGGCGACCACGCTGCAGTCGCGCGACAAGGGCAATCCGCTGGCCGTAGTCTACCCAACCGACGGAGCGCTGCTGATGGTCTCGCCGACCGGCATCCCGAAGAACGCACCGGCGCCCAATGCCGGCAAGCTATTCCTCGAATTCCTGCTCGATCGCGAAGCGGCCGAGATCCAGGTCAGGGACCATTCGCTGTCGGTTATCAAGGGCATCAAGCCATCGCCCGGGGCCAAGCCTCTCGAGGAAATCAAGCTCGTGCGGCCGAGCGAGGAAGAGATCACCAAGGGTATTCCGGAGGTGAAGGAGAAATTCCGCACCCTGTTCGGCGTCTGAGGACCCGGGATGGCCCAGTGGTGGCGCCATGTGGACCGGACCGCCTGGGTGTGGCTGCTCGTCATAGGAATGCTGGTGTTCCTGGTGGTGAATCCGCTGCTGCGCCTGCTGGTGGTCAGTTTCCAGCAACCGGACGGCAGCTTCACGCTGGCGAATTACGTTGCGGCCTACAGCCGTTCGCGTTATGTGGATGCGCTGGTCAATTCCCTCGTGCTGGGCGTCTCGGCGGCCAGCCTGTGCCTGGCTTTCGGCGTCCCGCTCGCGTGGGCGGTTTCGCGCACCGACATGCCGGCCAAAGGGCTGGTTTGGATCTCGATCCTGGGCACCTTCGTCATTCCGCCCTATCTGGGGGCGGTCGGGTGGATCCTGCTCGCGGGGCCGAACGCGGGTTGGCTCAACCGCCTGGTGGTCGAACTGACCGGCTTGGAGAAAGGGCCGTTCAATATTTATTCGATGACCGGGCTGGTGCTGGTCACGGCCCTGTACAGCTTTCCCTACGTGTTCGTTTTCACCAAATCGGCGCTCGACCTGGTGTCCTCGGAGATGGAGGACGCGGCCAATATTCTCGGCGCGGGCAATCTGCGCACCACGCTGTCGATCACCCTGCCGCTCGCGCTGCCGGCGATCCTGGGCGCGTTCATCCTGGTATTTCTCGAAGCGATCGCGCTGTTCGGTTCGCCGGCCCTGATCGCGCTGCCCGGACGTTTCCATGTGGTCACCACGCAGCTCTGGCAGTTTTTCGAATACCCGCCCAAAGTCGGCGTGGCGGCGGCCTACGCCATGCCCCTGCTCGCGATTACGATATTCATGTTCTGGGTGCAACGCCGCATCACCCACCGCAAGGGCTACGTCTCGCTCACCGGCAAGGGGGGCGAACGCCGGCCGATCCAGCTCGGTGTCTGGAAATGGCCGCTGCTGGGGTATTGCCTCGCCGTCTGCACGCTGTCGTTTTTCGTCCCGATGGTGGTGATCTGCCAGGCGGCGCTGGCCAAGGCCTGGGGGCGCGGATTCGCGCTCGACAACCTGACGCTCAACAACCTCTACTTCACGCTGTTCGAGAACACGCTGACGCGCAATGCGACGCTCAATACGTTCCTGTACGCCGGTACGGCCTCGCTGATTGCCGTGCTGCTCGCGCTGTGCGTCGCATACATCGTGAACCGTGAACTCGTCGGCAAAAAGGTCGCCGGGGTGCTCTCGTTCCTCACGATGGCGCCATTCGTGATTCCCGGCATCGTGCTTGCGATCGGCTTCTATGCCGCCTACACGCATCCCCCGCTGCTCCTGTATGGCACTGCGTGGATCCTGATCCTCGCCTATGCAACGCGCTTCCTGCCGATCGCGTTTGCCAACAGCAATGCGGCGATTCGCAGCATCAACCCGGAGCTCGAGGATGCCGTTCGCATCCTCGGGGGCACGCGCTTCACCGCGATCCGGCGCGTCGTGGCGCCGCTGCTGAAGCGCAGCCTGGCCGGAGCGTTCATCCTCGTGTTCATTCCCGGTACGCGCGAGCTGAGCTCGGCGATCTTCCTCTACTCGATCAACACCCAGGTGCTCTCGGTGCTCCTCTTCGACAAGAGCGACGAGGGCAATTTCGAGATGCTGGCCGCGATCGGGCTGGTGCTGGTTTTCATCACCGTCGTGCTGATCCTGATCGGGTTTCGCCTGATGGGACGCGAC
>JANMXB010000002.1:0-7589 GCA_031380765.1 Pseudomonadota bacterium
GCAGTGCCACTTCTTCGAGGAGCGACTCGGCGATCGCAAGCGCCTGCTTGCGCACGATCGGATCGACGCTCGACTTGGTGTATTGGCTGTAAGTCGCAACGACACCACCGATCCCGATGGCAACCACGACGATGAAGACCACCAGCTCGATGAGGGAGATTCCCCCGCAGCGCCGGCGAATCTCAGAGGACATAGCCGGTTTCCGCAGCGACCTGAATGGACTTTGTGCCTACGGTCAGAGTCACCGCGGAACTCGGCTGCCCCAACCCATTGAACGCGAACGGCGTGGTGGTGGCGGCCAGGGCAATGCCGGTCGGTGCGTTGAGCACGATCGCGCTTCCCGTCGCCAGGTCACTTACCGCAGCCCCGCAGGTGAAGCTGACCGCCGTGGTCGCATAACAGAGCGAAAGCTGGCTTGCACCGACCACCACCAGGATCCTCGCGCGCTGCGCGATCGCCTGCTGGCGCGCGAGGCGCACCACCGCCCGTACCTGGTCGGGAAACCACGCCGCATCTACTTGAGGCTGATTCAGTTTCGACATCGCTACCGCGGAGAGAATGCCGACGATCACCATTGTGACCACGAGCTCGAGCAGGGTGAAGCCTGCAATGCGCCGCATGGCGGCAGCCACCGTCAATTGAACCTCCCGGCGAGGCGCGCAACGAGGAACCGCGCTGCCAGGTTGCCCGGCTCGTCGAGGGCGAATTGCGCGGCCTCTTGCCGGGCGGCCGCAAGCTTCCCGACCCGCTCGAGCACGAAGATGCGCTCGGTGCGGACCGCGGCATTGCGCGGGGCCAGCTCCATCGCCCTGGCGCTCCACGCTTCGAGCTCGCCCGCCGATGCGGGCTGCTCGAGCAAGCGCGGCAGGCTGCGTTGCAGCTCAATGCGGCCGAGGAGGTTTTTCACTTCCAGGCGATTGGCGGCGAATCCACCCGCGAAAGCAGCGTCCGCGAGGCCCGCCGCCTTTGGACTCCTTTCCGATGCTGCCTGGGCGGTCCAGAACTTGCCCGCATACCAGGCATAGCGCCAGTCGCTCGGCTGCAAGCGTCGCGCGAGTTCGAATCCATACGCCGCTTCCTGGCCGAAACCCTGCCGCCAGCGTGCCTGCGCATAGGCGAGCGACCATTCGGCGGCAAGCGGCACCACCAGCAGGACGATTCCGGTCGCCAATCCGATCCGGCGTGCCGATAGCCCGACGCGCCACAGGGGTTCCAGCCCCGGCGGCAGGTGAAGAACACCGATTCCGCTTGCCGCGCTGCGCGCGGCGAGCGCGCCCAGCAGGAAGCCGAGCGAGGCGAGGCAAGCCGGAATGTAAAACGGAAAATCCACGCCCGCTTGGAAAGCCATCGCGGCGATTCCCCCCGCAAGGCCACCGCAGAGTACAAGGTCCTGGTCAGCGAACCGGGTGCGATTGCGCAGTACGAACACCAGTGGCAAGAGCACTACGGCAATCATCGCGCACAGCCCTGGCACACCGAGTTCGAGCAGCGCCTGAAGATAATCGTTGTGCACGAAGAACGTGACAATCTCGTTGCCGTAGGAGGGCACGCGCTCGCGCCCGGATTCCAGAATCTGGGCGAACGACAGATAACCGCTTCCGAACGGCAATTCCCGCCCGACACGGCTGACTGCCAGCGCGTACAACTCCAACCGGGCGAGGGAGGAATCGACCGTCAGCGCGGAGGGCGCAAGGAAAAGGGCCGGAAGTCCTGCCCAGCTCCTTTCGGCCGCCATCGCGCCGTGTCCCGCGAACGACGCGCCCCAAAGCCGCGTGACGGCGACCAGACCAGCTGCGGAAAAAACCGCCGCTGCGACCATGGTGGCATTGCGTGCTGCCGGAATGCGACCGCGCAAAACAACCAGGATTGCCGCGAGGCCGACCGTCAGCCCTATCCAGCCTCCGCGGCTCGCGGCCGCAATAAGGCCGGCAACCAGGATCGTGATCGCGATGAACCGTTCCGGGGAAGCCTGCGGTCCCCAGAGTGCATATGCCAGCGGCGGCAGCAAGGCGAGATTGATCAGCGCAGCAAGAGCGGCGGGGGTCTCGAAAGGCGCAGCGGCCAGCGTTCCCGCGTAACCCGCCTCGATCAACGCATACGAGGTGATCGCGACGATTGCCCAGACCCAGGCGTAGCCCCAAACGTGTTCGCCGCTTCGTTCGTAGGCGCGCCTGCCGAGTGCGAACCCCATCGCGAGAAACAGCGGCTGGAACAGCCCGGCCGGCGAATACGACTGGGTGATGAACAAAGTATGAAACACCGCCCAGAGCACGAAAGCCGCGACTGCGGCGCCTGCCCAGGTTGGCAATTGCCCGGACGGTGGGTAGAGCGCGGCGGCCAATAGCGCCAGCGCCAGCGCCCAATGCCAGACCGCCGCATCAGCCCGGCCGGAGGCCCAGGCAGAAACAAGCACTCCAAAAAACAGAAAGAGGGCCTGGGCCCCCTTTCCATTCACGTACGTCGACAATCCGGCAGATGCGTCAGGCGCGCTGACGCACGCAGCGGATCACGCACCGTTGCATAGATTCGTGCCGACCACCGTGCAGGCCGTCGCCGAGCCACCGGTCGGCGTCACCGAGAAGGTGCAACCCGTCGCGGCGACGTACGCATTCGTTACCGCGCTGAAGTCGGACGCGTTATAGGCAGTGTTGCTGATGATGCTGGCCCCCGTGGTGGGCGCCTTGTTGGATGCATAAAGCAGCACCGCCGAGGACGCCAGAGCACCGCACATGCCTTGGGCGACCGCCGTGCGCGCCGACGTGCTCAGATCGGTGTACTTGGGGATCGCCACGGCGGCCAGGATTCCCAAAATGACAATGACTACGACGAGCTCGATGAGCGTAAAACCTTTTTGAGACGGACGCATTGAATTTCCCCCTGGGTGACTCGTTCTGATATTGGCTGCGACTCTAGCGGAAAAGCCCTTTCCCAGCAATTCACTACAGAAGATCGCTTACATCAAATTGCAAATAACGGCTCAGAAAGTCCCGAATTCAGGTTCCCACCGGTAGGCTGACACTGAAGCAAGGTGCGGCAACCCGCGAGGCCCACCCCATCTTTCGACGCGGAACCTCAAGACGGCCACTTCCTCGCCGTCAGGGCCCTTCAGCCGGCTGGAGAGACGGGGAACGTACGCGATTTCGCGTCGGGCCGGGTCATAAAACCAGTTGCCCCGCGGGAGACCACTCATGTCGGCATTTTCGCCCAGTTCTCCGAGGTAGTTCGGCGGCACGGCGTGCGCGAATTCGAAGGGATTGGCATCCTGCACCTTCGCCGCGGGAGCTGCGGCATTGCCCATCGCGGAAAGCGCTAGCCGCACGCGCATGCCGCGCTCCACTTCCAGAATGGTAATTGTCATTGCGGCTTTTTCGGCCACTTCGAAATAGCGCAATGTCCGTGAAAAAACTGCTTGCGCTACGATCGCGACTACCAGCATCACCAAGGCAAGCTCAATCCGGCTGAATCGGCGAGTCAACATCACGGCTCCGAAATCCTATTTCTTTAACGCAACGGACCCCAGATCCCACAAGGGCAGGAACACGCCGAGGGCAAGGATGGCGACCAGGACTCCCATCATTACGGTCATGATCGGTTCGATCTGCGCGCTGAGGCTCTTGATCTCGTAGTCGATTTCGCGCTCGTAGAATTCGGCGATCTCGGAAAGCAGGCTGTCGAACTCCCCCGACTCCTCCCCGACGGCGATCATCTGCAGGACAGTGGGAGTGAAGACCCCGGCGGTCACGGCCGTGCGCAATACGCTCTCGCCGCGCGACACGCCGTCGCGCATCAGCTCAATGCGTTGCGCCATGTAGGAGTTGTCCACGACATCGGCCACCACTGTCAGCGCCTGGACGACCGGGACACCCGCTTTCAGCGAAAGGGCCAGGCTGCGCGCAAACCGCGCCAGGGTCGCGCGCAATATGATCGAGCCCGTAAGCGGTAGCTGAAGCTTGTACCGGTCCCAGGCGTACCGGCCGGATTCGGAGCGCACGAAGGCCTTGGCGCCCACGACTGCGCCTACGAACGCGATAATCATCACGTACCAGTAGTTCTGGGTCACGTCCGAGGTGCCGACCAGGACGCGGGTCAGTAACGGCAGCGCGACCCCCGCGGTCTTGAAGATCCTGGCGAAAGCGGGGATCACGGCAAAATTCACGACCCCTACGGCGATCGCGACTACGGCAAGCACGATGAACGGGTAGCGTAGCGCGCCATTAATCCGGTCGCGCAGTTCTTTTTCGAATTCCAGGTAGGCAAACAAGCGGCTGAACGTTTCGTGCAGCGTTCCTGTGGCCTCCCCGATGCGCACCATGCTGACGTAGAACCGGGAAAACACCAGCGGGTGCTGCCGCATTGCGAAGGAGAGCGTTCGCCCGCTGTCGAGCGCGATGCGCAAATCGGCGATGACAGCCGCAAACGCGCGATTCACGGTCGACTCCTGGAGCCCCGCAAGCGCGCGCATGATGGGCACCCCGGCCTTCATCAACGAGTGCATGTAGCGCGAGAAAAGCATCAAGTCGACAATCGTGATTCGCGGCAGCAATGCGCCGGCGAGCCACGCCCCGAGCGCGCTCCCCTCGCCAGGCGACGCAGCTTCCCTGATATCAACCGGCGTGAGCCCGGTGCCTATCAGTTGCTCCGCCGCGTTGGGGGCGCTCGCCGCTTCGAGGCGGCCTGCGACCAGCGTCCCGCGCCGGTCACGCGCGCGATAGTTGAATGCCGCCACCCTCAGTCTTCCGGTTCAGTGGACACTTTTATCGCCTCCGCGACCGTAGTCGTGCCGGCAAGCGCCCGCTCAACAGCGTGGTGCATGAGCGTGTGGCCGGTCATCTGGCGGCCAGCAGCCGAGATGAAAAGGTTCGAATCCGACGAGCTCGCGGCGGCGACCAGTTCCGGCGTCATTTCGAGCATCTCGTAGACACCGATGCGCCCGTAATAGCCGGTCCCATGGCAATGGGAGCACCCCCGCCCGCGGCGGTAGGTGCGCGCTGAAACGACCTCGCCCAGGTTGTGATGCATCAGCCGCATTTCGCGTTCTTCCGGCGCATACGGCTCGGAACAGCTTTCGCAGACTTTGCGCACGAGTCGCTGAGCGATCACGGCGTCCAGCGCCGTTGCCACCATATATGCGGGAGCGCCCATATCTATCAGGCGCACCGGCGTCGTCATTGCGTCCTTCGTGTGCAATGTGGAAAACACCAGATGCCCCGTGAGCGCCGCCCGCAGCGCAATCTGCGCGGTTTCCTCGTCGCGGATTTCGCCGACAAGGATGATGTCGGGATCCTGCCGGAGAGCAGAGCGCAGCACGCGCGCGAATGAAAGGTCTATCTTCTCGTTCACCTGGACCTGGTTGATTCCCGGCAGCCTGTACTCGACCGGGTCCTCGACCGTGATGATCTTGCGGTCAATCGTATTGACTTCGGAAAGCGCCGCATAAAGCGTCGTCGTCTTTCCGCTTCCGGTTGGACCGGTTACGAGTACGGTCCCGGTGGTCCGCTGAATGATCTCGCGCAATTTCTCCAGCATGCGTGCCGGCATCCCGAGCGCATCAAGTTTCTGCAGTCCTGCGTTCTTGTTGAGCAGGCGGAGCACAACGGATTCGCCGAACTGGGTAGGCATCGTAGACATTCGAACATCGATGGGATTGTCCCGAACGAGTATGTTAAGGCGGCCGTCCTGCGGCAACCTGCGCTCGGATATATCGAGCCCGGCCATCAATTTGAGCCGCTGGACGAGCGCGGGCCCGACGCGCACGTCGGACTCGGTCTGCAGCATCAGCGACCCGTCAATGCGGAATCGGATCTGCACGCGCGTTTCCTGGGGTTCAAAGTGCACGTCCGACGCATTGACCTGGACCGCATCCTCGAAAACAGATTGGAGGAGTTTTACGACAGGCGCATCTTCCGCCCCGAGCTCGCCGGAAGCCGCGCCGAAGTCGACGTAAGTCTCCTTGAAGTCCCTCTCGAGCGCCCGGACGAGCCCGCTGATTTCCTCGGTGCGGCGGTAGGTTCGGTCGATTGCTTTGGTAAGGGCCAGGTCGCTGACGACTGCCAACTCGACACCCTTCTTGAGGCTGCGCGTGACCTCGTCAAACGCGAACAGGTCGGTCGGATCGGATACACCGACCAGGTAGTCGAATTCACGTTCTTCGAGCACGATCGCCCTGAAGCGTCGCGCGAGGCTTTCGGGCAATTTGCGAACAACCTCCGGATCAAGCTCCCTGAATTTCAGGTCGACGTAAACCAACTTGAGTTGCTGCGCAAGCGCCTCCGCGATCTGGTCTTCGCTTGCGAAGCCTTCTTCCACAAGGATCCGTCCGAGTTTCTTGCCGGATTTTTTCTGCCGCTCGAGCGAAGCGGTCAACTGCTCGACTGACAGGAGTTTCCGGCCTACGAGCAGATCACCAAGACGGATTCTTTGCGGACGGGCCATGTGCGAACCGGGAAAGTGAATTGTTGCTGTCTGAGACGGCGCGATCAAATGTGTGGCAACACTAGCATACGGCGATTGTCAGGCATCCAGCAGTTTGAGGCGCTGCACCTTGCCCGAAGGCCCCTTGGGTAGGTCGGCCACGAACCGGAACACCTTGGGGGTCTTGTAGCGGCCGAGTTCCTTTTCGCAGAACGCGCGCAATTCGGCCTCGGACGTATTCTTCCCGGGCTTCAGCACTACGGCACAGAGGATCTCCTGTCCGTAATGCGCATCCGGTATCCCGACCGCCGCGGCGTCCATCACGGCCGGGTGCTTGTAGAGAGCGTCGTCGATCTCGCGCGGCGCGATGTTCTCGCCGCCCTTGATGATGAGCTCCTTCAGGCGGCCGGTGACGAAGTAGTACCCGTCTTCGTCCGCGTAGCCCAGGTCCCCGGTGTGCAGCCAGCCGTCCGCGTCGATCGCCTTGGCGGTTTCCTCTGGATTTGCGTAGTACTCGCGCATCACGTTGTCGCCCTTGACCAGCAGCTCGCCGATCTCGCCGGGATTGCACGGGACGCCACTTAGGCTTACGACTTTTGCGGCGTTGCCGACCGGCTTTCCCACTGAGCCGTACTTGCGCGCGCCCTGCTCCAGCGGATTGGTGAAAATCGGCGCGGCCGTCTCGGTCATCCCCATGGTCTCGATGATCGAGAGCCCGAATTTTCGCTCGAACGCGCGGTGCAGCTCCGGGGCGAGCGGCGCCGAAGCCGAGCGCCCGAAGCGCACCCGCGCACGCCTGTCAGGCTGCGTCGTATCCGCACCCGAAGCGGCAAGGTACGAGATGATCGTCGGCACCACGTTGAACCACGTGCATTCGTAGCGATCGAGCAGCTCCCAGAACTGCGACGCCGAAAACCGGTGCGGCGCGACCACGCTGCCGCCGTGTACCAGCGGCCCGACCGTCGCGACGATCTGGCCATTGATGTGATACAGCGGCAGTGAAGAAAGCACGCGGTCCTCCGGCGTGAGCCGGTGCGCTTGCTGGACGAAGAGCCCGCCGGAGATCACGTTCTTCTGCGTCAGCAGGCATCCTTTGGGCCGGCCGGTGGTGCCCGACGTATACATGAGCAGGGCCGGATCCTCTTCGCACGGCGCGCGCACGGCAATCTTCGGCAGGC
>JANMXB010000012.1:0-3736 GCA_031380765.1 Pseudomonadota bacterium
TGCGCCACAAGATGGGCACCGCGTGGGACGTCGCCAACGCGGCACTCTTCCTCGCCTCCGACGAGGCCGCTTTCATCACCGGCGTGGCGCTGCTGGTGGACGGCGGCGGCGCCCTCAACACCGGCTAAACCCAAAATTGAAACCCATAATTGGGGTCAGAGTCGACTTTCGGTGGCTACCTCAGCGACTTCCATGCGCTTCAGCCACCACTTTAAAAAGTATCCGAGCAACGCAAGTACAAAGGCAAAAGGCACGCCGAAAATCATTCCGGTCATGAAGTCGGCAAAGTCATAGTTGGTCTTCGTGAAGAGCGGCTCGACTTCCTTGTCTGTCGCCGAGTACCTTGCGAGGACGTGATGCTCGTCGTTGTGGTAGGTCGTTTCAACCATGACTTTGCCCGGGCCGGCAGCCGAGACCGAGAATTCGGTGCGAATACTCGGGCCGGGGCCGCTCAACTCGCCCTTGCCGACCGGGGGCATGAAACTGTAGCCGGGGTTGTCCTGTTTGAACTTCCCCAAGTCGTGCAGGGCGACTTCCACCGTCTTGCGCTCACCGCTACGGGCGGCATCCGGAACCATCGCAATCACGGCCATGCGCTTGTCCAGAGGCCGCACGTGATCGCCGCGAGTTCCGCTCGAGACGCCGTCTACGACCTGTCGGGCCAGGACCATGCCGCCCGTGCAGCTCGCGAGGAAAAAGAGCTTTGAGGTCAGAACGACGGCGAGAACGCCGGTCCACCGGACTTTTCCGATGCTTCGCACCGCCGCCTTCCATCCGCCTTCGGCGTACATGCGCTCGGCGATCGACGCCCAGACGGGCCAAAGCAGGTGGAAGGCCATCTGGCACGCGATCGCGACGAGCAGGCTCAACAACGCCACGCTCACGATCCCGCCGGCCGAAAACGCATCCGGCGTGACCGCGGCGAGGCAGGCAAATGCGGCTGCGTATGCAGTAACGAAAATCCGCCACCACCTCGGTTTGCGCCTCGTCATTTCCCCCCCTTGCGTCGAGTAGACTTGAACAAACCTTTCACAGGAAGCGAGGGGGCATCATGGGCAATGACAAGGCCGTGCGCAAGGCGGCAATCGTCACCGGATCCGCAACCGGGGTCGGCGCGGCGACCGCCCTCGCCCTCGCGCGCCGCGGTTACGACGTGCTTATCAATTATTCGAAAAGCGAGCGCGAGGCGAAGGAGGCGGCGGCGGCCTGCCGCGAGGCTGGTGCCAATACGCTGCTGGTGCAAGGCGATGTGGCTGTCGACGCCGACTGCCGGGCCCTCGCACAGGCTGCGATGGCGAAGTGGGGCCGCCTCGACGCGCTGGTCAACAACGCCGGGATCTCGACCTTCACCGGCTCGGCAAACTGGGACGCGCTCGACGCCGAAGTCTTCCAGCGCATTCTCGGGGTCAATGTGCTCGGCACCTTCCAAATGGTGCGCGCTTGCGTGCCCCACCTCAAGGCCGCCGGCGGCGCGATCGTCAACGTCTCGTCGATCGCGGGGGCGCTTGGCATCGGCTCGTCGGTGCCGTACATCGCCTCCAAAGGGGCGGTCAATTCGATGACGCTGTACCTCGCGCGCGCGCTCGCGCCCGAGATCCGCGTCAACGCGGTCTGCCCCGGACTGATCACCACGCGCTGGTTCGTCGACGGCATCGGGCAGCAAGCCTATGAAACCCTCAAGGCAGGCTACGAGCAGTCGACGCCGCTTGGGCGCGCGTGCAGCGCCGAGGACGTTGCGGAAGCGGTCCTTTGGCTGATCGAAGGTGCGCGGACGGTGACGGGCGAGCTGGTCCTGCTCGATTCAGGCATGCACCTGGGCGGCGCTGCCCGGGCGGCGGTGCCCGGGAAGGCTTGATCCGGTCACGCCCTGATGTGTTAATCTTGTATTCGCCCATGTATTCGCCGGTACAATCATACGGGAGGCCGCCATGCCTTTGGTAATCCGCCTGGACGCGGAACTCGAATCGGGCCTGCGTGCCTTGAGCGCTGAACAGAACACGCCGCAAGCCGAGATCGTGCGCGGTTTGATCCGTGAGCGGCTTGCGCAGCGCAAAGGCGGCAAGTCCGCGTTCGAGATCGCCCGGGAAATGGGCGTGATCGGCATCGACCGCGATCCGCGGCGCGATGTCGCCAGGCAGCATTCAAAATACGTGAAAGCGGCCTTGCGTGGCAAGCGTTCTGCTTGACACAGGGCCGCTGGTGGCCCTGTTCAAACGCAACGACACGCACCATGCGCGCGCAATCGCCTGGTTCAGGAAACATCGCGGCCTGCTGCTGACCACGCAAGCCGTGGTGACCGAGGCCTGGCATCTTGTCTCGGCACCCGCGCGCCTGCCGCTGGTACGCTTCGTTACGGCCGCTTGCGAAATCCTTGAATTCGATGGCGAGGGCCAGGCACGAATTGCGGCGACATTGGAGCGCTACGCGGACCTGCCGATGGACTACGCGGATGCAACGCTCGTCGTGCAGGGTGAACGGCTTGGGATAGGCGCCATCGCCACCATCGACGTCAACGATTTTTCGGTCTACCGCCGGGCAAACGGCAAGGCGTTCAAGCTGGTGTTCTAGCCCGCCCGGTCCATCGGCAACCTGGTAGTTCCCGTGACCAGCGGCCAGATCATTCAACCCCGGAGGGAGATCCATGTTCCGCATTCTGTTTGCGCTCCTCGTGCTCAGCCTCGTTTCAAATGCCGGCCTCGCCCAGTCCTGGCCCACCAAGCCCGCGAAGATCATGGTCGGCGCCTCGCCGGGCGGCGGCACGGACATCATCGCGCGCATGCTGGCGGACAAATTCCAGGCTGCTCTGGGCCAGCCGTTCATCGTCGAAAACCGTCCCGGCGCGGCCAACACGATCGCCGCGGACATGACGGCGAAAGCCGCGCCCGACGGCTACACGCTGCTGCTTGCCACCAACACGGCGCAGGCCATCGCCCCGCACCTGATGAAGCTGGGGTTCGATCCGATCAGGGATCTCGCGCCCGTGGCGCTGATCGTCGTGGTGCCGAACGTAGTGGTGATCGGCCCCGCAGTCGCCGCCATCAGCATCAGGGAGCTGGTGGCGTTGCTGAAGGCTTCGCCGCGCGGTTTTTCGTGCGGTTCTTCAGGGATCGGCAGCACGCAGCATCTCGCGTGCGAGGCGTTTGCGCATGCGACCGGTACCCGGATCGTTCACGTGCCCTACAAGGGATCGAGCCAGGCGTTGACGGACCTGGTCGCCGGCCAGATCCAGCTCAGTTTCGACACGACCTCGTCGGCCATGGGCTTCATCAAGACCGGCAAGGTGAAGGTGCTGGCGGTGATGACGCCTGCACGGTCCCCGGAACTGCCCGAGGTGCCGACGCTTGCCGAAGCAGGCGTGCCGGGCGTGGAAATGGCGACGTGGTATGGCCTGTTCGTCACCGCAGGCACACCCAAAGACGTGATCGGCAAGCTCTACGCCGAAACCATGAAGACGCTGCAGTCGCCTGATGTTCGCAAGCGCCTCAACGCGCTTGGCGGGGAACCGGGGACAATGACCTCCGATCAGTTTGCCGCAATGAACAGGGCCGACTTCGAGCGTTTCGGCAAGCTGGTGCGCGAAGCCGGCATCCGGATGGAATAGGCGCGCCTATTCGATCGTGATTTTAATAGGCGCGCCTATTCGATCGTGATTTTAATAGGCGCGCCTATTCGATCGTGATTTTCGCCGCGCGAATCACCTTGGCCCAGCGGGCCGATTCGCTGTGGATGCGCTCGC
>JANMXB010000049.1:0-3754 GCA_031380765.1 Pseudomonadota bacterium
TGCAGGTGCGGCTGCACGTGGCGCGCGATCTGGTCGGTGCCGCCGCCGGGCGGGAAAGGCACGACGAGCCTGATGGGTTGGGATGGCCACGCCTGCGCCTGTGCGGCGAGCGGCGCCGCCAGCGTTACGGCGGTGGCCAGCGCTGCCAGGATTGTTTTCCTATCCATGCTCGTCTCCTTCCGATTTATTCGAGTCTAATGCCGCGCGGCCATGAATTTCGGCGCCATCTGCCTCAGGCGCTCCTCGCCGATGCGGCCGCTCCTCGTCATATAGTCGTAGGCGAGTTGCCAGGGTGCGAGCTTCATCTTCTCGGGGAAGCGCTCGTACCAGTAGGAAGAAAGGTTCGCGGCGGCGTGCAGTTTCTCGACGACCGGGCGCCGCTCGCGCTCGAACGCTGCGAGCGCAGCCTTCACATCGGCGCCCGCCTCGCCGAAGGCGCGGTCAAGCGCAATAGCATCCTCAAAAGCGGCACGCGTCCCCGAGCCGATCGAGAAATGCATGGTGCGCAAGGCATCGCCGATCAGCACGGCACTGCAAGTCGGGGAAACCTGTGCCGACCAGTTCCGGTTCGACAGCAGCGGGAATTGCCGCCACACCGACTTGTTCGACACCAGCGGGTGCCGGCCGAGGTCGGGGGCGAACACTTTTTCGCAGTACGCGCGCGAAGCGGCTTCGTCAAACGCGTCCAGGCCGGCCCGCCGCCAGGTCGCCGCGTCGCATTCGACCAGGAAGGTGCTCATGTCCGGCGAGTAGCGGTAGTGGTGGGCGACGAAGGCGCCGTGTTCGCTGGCGCGAAACGTGAGCGTGAGGCACTCGAACACCTGCGCAGTGCCGTACCACGCGAAGCGGTTCTCCAGCCATTCGATCTTCGGCTGGAACTGCGTCTCGAGGCTTTTTCTCACGAGCGAATTCGCTCCGTCGGCACCGACGACGAGATCGGGCCCACCGAGCTCGGCCAGCGCCGCAACCGGCCGCGAAAAGTCGACTCTGACCCCACTTTGCCGGCAGAGGTCCTGGAGGAACTGGTTGAGGGACAATCGCTGGATGGCGGAGAAGCCGTTGCCGTCGATGTCGACCTTCTCATCGCGGTGGACGATGCGCTGCATCGGCCAGGCTTGCATGCGGCCGGTGAGCTGGCGGTGCAGGTCCGGCGCATCGCGCTCGAGGAAAGCGAGCGCGCCCTGGGAAAACACAACGCCGAAGCCGAATGTCGCGTCGGCCGGGTTCTGCTCGAAGACGCGGATGTCCCAGGACGGATTGCGCCGTTTGGCGAGCAGCGCGAACAGCAAGCCGGCGGGTCCTGCGCCGAGGACGGCGATCTTCACTCGACCTGGATCTTCGCCGCGTCGATGACGCGGTTCCACTTTTCGGTCTCGGCGGCGATGAACCGCGCCGTTTCTGTAGGCGAATTTAGCACCGCGCCGGCGCCCTGCGCGCGCAGTTCGTCGATGGCCTCATGGGAGGAAAACGCGCGCCTGAGGTCGGACTGGAGCTTGTCCGCGACGCCGGCCGGCAGCCCGCGCGGCGCCGCGAGCGAAAACCACGCGGTTGCAACATAGCCCGGCACTGTTTCGGCCGCCGTCGGCACGTCCGGCAGCGAAGCCTCGCGGCGCGCGCCGGTCACCGCGAGCGCCCGCACGCGCCCGCCGCGCACCTGCGGCAGGGCGGTGGGAAAATTCTCGAACATGACCTGGATCTGGCCGCCCATGACGTCGTTCATCGCGGGCGCGCTGCCTTTGTAGGGCACGTGCGTCATCTTCACGCCGGTGGCGAGCAGGAAGAGCTCGCCGATCATGTGGGTGGAGGAGCCCGGCCCGGCCGAGCCGAAGTTGAGCGTGCCGGGTTTCGCTTTCGCCAGCGCGATGAGCTCGTCCACCGATCTTGCGGGCACGCCCGGATGCACGACCAGCAGGTTGCTCATCTCGGCCAGCACAGTGACCACTTCGAGGTCGGCCACGGGATTGTAGGCAAGCTTCCTGTACATCTTGTGGGCCGCGTGAATGCCGATGGTCCCGATGAGCAGCGTGTGGCCGTCCGGCGCCGAGCGCGCGACCTCGGCCGCGCCGACGTGGCCGCTGGCGCCGGGCTTGTTCTCGACGACCGCCTGCTTGCCATACAGGTCGGTCAACTTGCGTGCGGCGAGCCGGCCGAGCAGGTCGGCGGTGCCGCCGGGAGTGAAAGGCACGATGATGCGGATCGGCCTGGACGCAAAGTCCGTCTGCGCGAATGCGGCGGACGAGGCAAGCGCGAAGACTAAACCGAGGATGCTCCAGAGGTTCATGCGGTCGCCCTCGTCCCCGCGCTCGTGCCTGCGATCTTCCCGAACACGGCTCCGTTGGTGAGCCCGGTGCCGCCGGGATAGTTGAAGTAGAAGATTCCCCCGACCAGCTCTCCCGCGGCATACAGGCCCGGGATCGGAACGCCGTCGGTCGACAGCACTTGCGCGTCCGTGTTGATGCGCAAGCCCCCGAACGTGAAAGTAATGCCGCAGGTCACCGCATAGGCTTCGTACGGCGGGGTATCGAGCGCGTTCGCCCAGTTCGATTTGGGGATCGCGAGCCCTGCGGTCCCCCGCCCGTCCTTGACGTTCGGGTTGAAGGGAATGTCCTTCTGCACGGCAGCGTTGTAGGCCTGCAATTCCTTCAGCGCGGCTTCGGCATTCACATCGTCGAGCTTTTTCACCAGCACCTCGAGCGTATTTGCGGTGACCTTGGTGACCTGCTAGATCCTGTACTCGTCGCGCAGCTGCGCCTTGGACTTGGCGTCGAAGATCTGCCAGGCGAACTGGCCGGGCTGGTTGAGGATCACGCGGCCGTACTTGGCGTAGGTGTAGTTGCGGAAATCGGCGCCCTCGTCGACGAATCGCCTGCCGTCGGCATTGATGTAGACACCCCACGGATATGAATGCTTCTGGAACTGGTCGCCGACGGCGAGGTCGCCGAATTCGGGCGCGTTGCGCTCCCAGGCCACCGCGTGACAGCCCGACCAGTTGCCCGTGGGCGCCGCGCCGATGTCGAGCGCCATGCGGATCACGTCGCCGGTGTTAAAGCGCGTGCCCCTCACTTTGGCGAGTTCCCAGCCGGGACCAAGGTAACGCGCGCGCATCTCCGGATTGGCCTGGAAGCCACCGGCGGCAAGAACCACGGATTTCGCATTGACCTGGGTCGTTTTTCCCCGGTACTTCACGCGCACGCCTTTGACACCGTCGTCGTCCGCCACCAGGCCGGTCACCCTCGCCTCGTACCAGATGTCGATGCCATTCTTCTTCGCGGCGTTGGTCAGGTTTTCGACCAGGCCCGGCCCGCCGCCGACGGCCTCGACCGTCAGCCCGCCCCAGAACTTGAACCTGCCGCCGATATTGAACGCCTGCCGCCCCCACGCCGCCGTGAAGCGCACGCCCTTCGAGCGCATCCAAGCGACCGTATCGAGGCTGCGCTTGACGAGAATCTCGGTGAGGTCCGGATCGCAGCGGTACTCCGTCACGCGCGCCATGTCGTCGAGGAACTGGTTTTCCGTATAGGTGCCGAAATCGGTGCGCGCGATCTCTTCGGCGGTCAGGTCGGGAATCGGGCGCTTGAGGTCCTCCACCCCGTTGTAGGCCACGCGCATCAGGCCCGCGGTAAAGCGCGAGTTGCCGCCCGATTCGTCTTCCGGCGCGCGCTCGAGCACGAGCACTTTTGCGCCTTTTTCCTGTGCTGCGAGCGCGGCGCAGAACGCTGCGTTGCCTGCCCCGACCACTACAACGTCATAGTCC
>JANMXB010000067.1:0-3261 GCA_031380765.1 Pseudomonadota bacterium
ACTCAAGAGCTCGTTCCCGGTCGTCAACGCACCCGGCGCCTCGGGCGTCACCGGCGTGCAGAAGCTCCTGCTCAACCCCGCCGACGGGTACTCGCTCGGCGTGAGCGGCGACTATTACGTGGTGATCGGCAGCCCGACCGCGAAATGGAAGCTCGACGACTTCGTGCCGGTAGGCATTGCGATTAACCAGTCGGGTGCGATCTTCGTGGCCGAAGGGAGCCGCTTCAAGTCCTGGGCCGACGTGGAGAAGGAAGCCCGCGCCAAGCCCAATACGATCAAGATCCTGATCGCGGGCTACGGCATCATCGACGAAATCCATATCAACTACCTGATATCGAAAGGCATCAAGCTGGTCGCCGTGCCTTTTGCCAATCCCAGCGAGCGCTATGTCTCGATCCTGGGCGGCCACAACGACCTGCTGTACGAACAGGCGGGCGACATCAAGTCCTACCTGAACAACAAGCAGATGCGTCCGCTGCTGTCGTTTACCGACGCGCGCTTTCCCGCGTACAAGGACATTCCGACGGCCAAAGAGCTTGGCTACGACGTGGTTACGCCGCAGGTCCGCTGGGTGTACATGAAAGCGGGCACCGATCCGCAGAAAGTGAAGACCATTTCCGACGCACTGACCAAACTGTCGAAGACGCCGGAATATCAGGCCTATCTCAAGGATGAGCACGCCGCGCCCGACAGCTTCGTTCCGGCCTCCGAGGCCCGTCAGTACCTGCAGAAGATGCTCGACCAAGTGAGAAGGGAAGCCACGAGCGCCGGGCTGAAAACCAAGCAGTGACGGCGGCGTGATCGAGCGCCTCGCGAAGCAGGTCCCGTATTTCGTCGTCCTGCTGATCGCCGGTTTCCTTTACTACCGGGCGACGCAGATCGATTTTGCCGCGCCCGGCGGGCGCATCGGCCCGGATGTCTGGCCCAAAGCGATCCTCCTGCTTGCGATCGCGACCTGCGTCTACGAAATCGCAAAAAACCTCCTTTTCGCCGGGGGCGCCCGCGAAATCGGCGGCGTCCTCGAAAGCATTGTGGGCAGCCAGCCGACGGCAGAGGAGGCGCAGGCGCCGTCTTATCCGTGGCGACTGGCCGCCGGCGCAGCGTTGACCATCGTCTACGCCGTCGGCATCGACAAGCTCGGCTTCTTCCTGTGCACGGCCGTGTTTCTCGCCGCTTTCATCCGTGTGGGCGGATACCGCCGGCTCGGAATCACCGTCCTGCTCGGCGTCGCCGGCAGCCTTGCTTTCATGTTCCTGTTCATGAAGATCGTCTACGTGTCGCTGCCGCTGGGCACCGGGATTTTCGAGCGGCTTTCGATCCTCCTGATGCACGCGATGGGCATCCGCTAGGCCGATGGAGATCCTCCAGCAATTTGCCGGCGGCATTGTCAGCTGCTTCGTGCCCCTGAATTTTCTCGCCCTCGTCGCGGGGCTCGTGGCCGGAATGCTGGTCGCCGTGCTGCCCGGGCTGACGGCGGTGATGGGCCTGGTACTGGTACTGCCGTTCACGTATGGAATGCCCATTGCCCCGTCGATCATCCTGCTCACCGCGATGTACATGTCGGGCACCTATGGCGGCGCCTTCACCGCGATCCTGTTCCGTATTCCCGGCGAGCCGCTCGACGTCCCGCTGCTCCTGGACGGCTACGCGATGGCGCACAAGGGCGCCCCGGCGCGCGCCCTGGGATGGACGCTGTTCGCCGCGCTTACCGGCGGACTCGTCTCCATCGCGGCGGCCGTGCTGATGGCGCACTCGTTCGCTTCCTTTGCGCTGAAATTCGACTCGCCGGAATATTTCGCGGTCATCCTGTTCGGCCTCACCTCCGTCGTGTCGCTGGGCGGCGGCTCGATGGTCAACGCGTTCATCAGCCTGTTCCTCGGCCTTGCGATCGCCACCGTCGGGGTGGACGGAATCTATGGCGCGGAACGCTTTACCTTCGGCGTCCCGATGCTGAGCGACGGCGTCGAATACCTGACCGTCATGGTCGGTGCATATGGCCTGGGGGAAGTGCTGATGCGCCTGGAGCAGGGGTTCCAGTCGACGAACATTGGGGCGAGCGGCCGGATCGCGACCCAGTTTCCATCATTGCGCGAGGTCTGGGACATCCGCGCGACGCTTGCGCGCAGCACGATCCTCGGCATCGTGCTCGGGGTGATTCCCGGCGCCGGGGCCACCATTGCCTCGTTCGTCGCCTACGGAACCGAAGGCCAGTACGGACGCAACAAGGACAAGCTCGGCTCCGGCATCGCCGAGGGCATCGTCGCGCCGCAGACCGCATCGACCGCCACCGTCGCCGGCCACATGGTCCCGCTGCTCACGCTGGGCATTCCCGGCAGCGGCGCCACCGCGGTAATCCTCGGGGCTTTCCTGCTGCACGGCATGCAGCCCGGGCCCCAGGTGTTCATCAAGAATGCCGACCTCGTGAATACCGTATTCGGGTCACTTTTGCTCAGCGTGATCGGCATGTGCCTGCTGGGATACTTCGCGATCAAGCTGCTCATCAAGGTGCTCTACCTGCCGGAGGCGATTACTTCGGCGTTCGTCGTCTTGTTTTGCTTCATCGGCGCGTTTGCCGCGCGCAACAACATCACGGACCTGTGGATGATCGTAACGTTCGGCATCGTTGGGTACCTGTTCGAGCGGTACAAATTCCCGATTGCGCCGATGGTGCTGGGCTGCATCCTGGGGGCGCAGGCCGAAAATGCATTCATGACCAGCATGCTCAGCCACCAGAACGACATGACGGTATTCTTCACGCGCCCGATTGCCGGCACGACGATGCTGCTTGCCACGATCTCGCTTGTCTATCCATTGATTCGCCACCTCCGCCAGGAGCCGAAAATTCGCGCGGCGCATTAGAGGCCGAAAAACGTGGTCTGTCCCTGATTAAAGGCCCGCCAGGCGGTTGATCTCGGCGGGATTCACCTTCAGCCGCTCCGCCGCTTTCAGGATTTCGCCCCAGCTCGTTTCGTCCACCGGGATGCCTTCGGCCAGCCGCTTGGCGCGTGTTTCGCGCTCAGGCTCGCCCGCAAGCCGCACCCGGTCGAAGCCGGGCTGCGGCGGCGAAGCCTTGACCCACTCGAGGAATGCCTTCATCTCCGCGCCGAACAGCGCGCCGGGCGACAGCCTGGCCGGATCGAACAGGATGGTGAGCATGCCGTTCAGCACGCGCTTGGCTCCCGTGGCAGGCTCGTGGCACGTCATGCCCGCGGCGAGCGCGCCGCCGAGCAGCTCGCACACGACCGCCAGGCCATAGCCCTT
>JANMXB010000006.1:0-5834 GCA_031380765.1 Pseudomonadota bacterium
AGAGCAAGGCGAGAGATCGTTTCCCTGGTGGTGGATTCGACATAGAACGACCACTTGCGGTCGTAGTTCCGCGCGGCTTGCGAGTATTCCTTGACTACCGGGTCCATGCCGGGTTCATCGTGACCTGGTCCTGATTCTGACCAATGGTATGCCACAATTTACCAACCACCTATCCGTCGGCTCCAAGGCTGCCGAATTCATCAGGGTCTCAAATGACGGACGATCAGCTGAACACCTTGCAGCGCGAATCCTTCGGATACTTTCTGCATGAGGCCAATCCCGCCAATGGCCTGGTGGCCGACAAGAACGAACCGGATTGGCCCTCGAGCATTGCCGCCACGGGGCTAGCGCTCGCCTGCTATCCCGTGGCCGTGGAACGCGGATTCATGCCGCGAGCCGCAGCAGTGGAACGAACGCTCCGCACGCTCAGGTTTTTCTGGTCGAGCCCGCAGGGCGGCGAACCAGACGCGACCGGCTACCGGGGCTTCTACTATCATTTTCTCGACATGCGCAGCGGGCGGCGCGCGTGGCAGTGCGAGCTGTCAACGGTCGACACGGCTTTCCTGATCGCCGGCGCGCTGACCGCCGGGGTCTTTTTCGATGCGCAGGACGCGGACGAAACGGAAATCCGCACCCTGGCCGACGCGCTGTACCGTCGCGTCGACTGGCCGTGGGCGCAGGATCAGGGCGCAACGCTCACCCACGGATGGACACCCGAGAACGGATTCCTCAAATTCCGCTGGCAGGGCTACGACGAGGCGATGCTGCTGTACATGCTCGGCCTGGGTTCGCCGACCCACCCGCTGGCGCCAGAAAGCTATGCGGCGTGGACTGCAACCTTCCGCTGGGAAAGCTGCTACGGCTACGAGTACCTCTATTCCGGCCCGCTGTTCACGCATCAGCTCTCCCACGTGTGGATCGACTTCCGCGGCATCCAGGACGCTTTCATGCGCGGCAAGGGCATCGATTATTTCGAGAACAGCCGCCGGGCGACGCATGTGCAGCGCGAGTACGCAATCGACAATCCGCTCAAATTTTCCGGCTATGCCGCGCATTGCTGGGGCCTTACCGCGAGCGAAGGGCCCGGGCCCTGCACGCTCAGAGTTCGCAATAGCGACCGCACGTTCTTCGACTACGTCGGCCGCGGCGTGCCCTATGGACCGGACGACGGCACGCTTGCGCCCTGGGCAGTGGCGGCATCGCTGCCGTTTGTGCCGGAAATCGTCCTGCCGGCCCTCGACTACTGTACCCACCAGATCAAGCTCACGGAAAACAACCCCTACGGCTTCAAGGCGTCGTTCAATCCGACATTTCCGGTCGAGACCAGCAACGGCAAAGGCTGGGTATCGCCATGGCACTTCGGCCTCAACCAGGGACCGATCGTGCTGATGATCGAGAACCACCGCACGGGCCTGCCGTGGAAATCGATGCGGGAGTGTCCATATATCGCCGGCGGCTTGCGTCGGGCAGGATTCGAGGGCGGCTGGTTGTGATACTCATTGAGGCGCTTTTCCGAAGCCCCTATCTGGCGGCCCGCCGCAACCCCAGCCAGACGACGACCCCGACCGCCGCCAGCCCCGCAAACAGCCAGCCCTCGTACCTCTGCACATTCTCCAGAACCAGTTCCATCGCGTTGCCGAACACGTAGCCGAGCCCGGCAAACAGGACCGCCCATAGCACCGCACCGAGCAGATTCAGTGCGAAAAACCGCGGCCACCGCACTTTGCTCATGCCGATGGCAATCGGCCCCGCGATACGCAATCCGTAGAGAAAGCGCACCGCGATGATGAATGCCACGTCGTGGCGCTCGAGCCGCGCAAGCATGCGGTTGATTTTTCCTTCCATCGAGGCAAATCGCTTCAGCACCCACGGACCGTGCCGGTGGCCGACCCAGAAATAGAACTGGTCCCAGGCGAAATTGATCAGCGTCGCGACGACGATCACAAGCGGTAGGCTGAGATAGCCCCGGTACGCAGCGAACCCCGCAAGCAGGACGAAGGTTTCGCCTTCGATGAAACTGCCAAGCACCAGCCCGAGATAACCGTGGTCCTCGATCAGGCCGGAAAGATCCATTCAGCTGCTCTTGCGAAACGGGAACCGCGAAAATTGATTTTAACAGCCGCTCGCACTAGCCTTGGCGGCCGAGGAGGAAACAATGAAGAAGAAAGTTGCTTTGCTCGCGCTACTGTTTGCCGCATTTGGCGCGATGGCGCAGGACCCCGCCCCAACCTACCCGAACCGTCCGCTGCGCTTCATCGTCCCGTATCCGCCGGGCGCGCTCACCGATGTGCTCGCGCGCGTGATCGGCGAGCGCCTCGCGACGGCGCTGAAGCAGCCGGTGGTGGTCGAGAACCGCGCCGGCGCCGGCACGCTGATCGGCGCCGATCTGGTGGCGAAAGCGCCCGCCGACGGCTACACATTGCTGATGGCCACCAGCACCACGCTCGGCATCAGCCCGGCGATCTACTCGAAGCCGCACATCGACGCGGTCAGGGATTTCTTTCCGGTGTCGCTCGTGGGCTCGGTCAACTTCTTCCTCGTCACCGCGCCTGCGCTCGGGGTGAAGAGCGTCGCGGAGCTCATCGACCTCGTGCGCCGCAACCCGGGCAGGTTCAACTACGCTTCTTCCGGCAGCGGCAGCCCGCACCACCTCTTCATGGAAGTGTTCAAGAAGGACCTCGGGCTGGACGTGCAGCATGTGCCGTACAAGGGCTCGGCCGTGGCGGTCCTCGACGTGATCGCCGGCAAGCCCGAAATGATGTTTCTCGACTTTTCCGTCGCGGTGCCCAACATCCAGGCGGGCAGGATCGTTGCGCTGGGCACCTCGGCGGCCGTGCAGTCGGTGCTGATGCCGAACGTGCAGCCCGCCTTGCAACCCATTGCGCGCACCGTGCCGGGCTTCGACTGGCAGGCGTGGCAGGGCGTGGTCGCGACCGCCGGCACGCCCAGGCCCATCGTCGCCAAGCTCAACGCCGAGATGCAGCGCTTCCAGGCCACCCCCGAGTTCCGCGAGCAGCTGGTCAGGTTCGGCATGGAACCGTGGGCGCCGAATACGCCGGAGCAATTCGCCGAAATCGTCAAGACCGATGTCGGCCGCTGGGCGACGGTGGTCAAGGCGGCCAACCTGAAAGTCGACTGATATCCCCCGCATCCCTCTTCCCGCAACTCAAGGCACTCCTATGAGCACCGTAATCGACGTCCACACCCACATGCTCGACAACGCATGGGTGAAACTGCTGGAAAAGCATGGCGGCAAGTACACGATGAAGACCGTGCACGGCGGGCTGCGCGCGATCCACCTCGACGGGGCACCGTTCATGACCCCGGTGCCCGAGATGTTCGACTGGGAATTGCGCATCAAGAACATGGACCGCGTCGGAATCGACGTAGCGGTGGTGTCGCTCTCCTGCCCGAACGTCTACTGGGGCGGCGAGAAAGTCAGCCTGCAGGCAGCGCAGATCATGAACGACGTGATGGCCAAGGCACGGAGATCCTTTCCCGAGCGGATCCAGTTCTTCGCCTCGCTGCCGTGGCAATACCCGGAGACCGCGCTCAAGGAATTGAAGCGTGCGAGGAAAGCCGGCGCCTGCGGAGTGATGGTGCTCGCCAATATTTCAGGCAAGCACCTGACCGATCCGCATTTCGCCAAGATCTGGAAAGCGATCGACGCTGCCGGCCTGCCGGTGCTGATCCACCCTTCCGCGCCGCCCGGCGTCAAGGAAATGGACATGGCGCAGTTCCAGCTCACCGCGTCCATAGGCTTCACCACCGACACGACGCTCGCGGTGTCCCGCATGATCTACGACGGCTTTTTCGACCGCCACCAGAAACTCAGGATCATCGCTTCGCACGGCGGCGGCACGCTGCCCTTCCTCATCGGGCGCCTCGACCAGTGTTTCGAGTTCATTCCTGCCTGTCGCACGAAAATCGTCGAGAAGCCGAGCCTGGTCGCACGACGCATCTACTGCGATTCGGTGGTGTTCACCGACGAAGCACTGGCCATGGCTGTGAATGTCTTCGGCTCGGAGAACGTGCTCTACGGCTCGGACAATCCGCACACCATCGGCGATCCGATCGGATGCCTTGCGCGGGTCGACCGCCTGCCCCATGGGGTGAGGGAAAGGGTGCGCGGCGGGAACTCCGCGGCCCTATTCGATTTCCAATAGGAATACGGCTACTGAAGGAGCGGCCATGCATCTCGTCTGCCCGGCTTGCGGGACCACCAACCGCGTCCCGGACGCAAAATTGCACGACCAGCCGGTGTGCGGACGGTGCGGCGCGGCGCTCATGGGGACGGCGCCGGTCAGCCTGGACGACGCTTCGCTGCCCAAGTTCGTCGCGGCCACCGAACTCCCGGTGGTCGTCGATTTCTGGGCCGACTGGTGCGGCCCCTGCAAGATGATGGCCCCGCACTTCGAGACGGCCGCCCGCCAGATGCCCGAGGTGCGATTCGTCAAGGTCGACAGCGAACCTGCGCCGCAGGCAAGCGCCCGCTACGCGATCCGCAGCATCCCCACTCTGATACTTTTTAACAAAGGCAGCGAAGCGGCGCGCCAGTCAGGCGCCATGCCGGTCGCCGAACTCACGCGGTGGATCGAGCGGCACATCGGCTAGGGACCCGGGGAATCGGGGGCGCTCCTCCCCTTCCAGTAAGCCGGAGCAAGCGGTAGAGTGCAACCTTGTGCCTTTTTTGGCACAGGGAGGGGACTCGATGTCGGCCTTGCCTTCGGCCCGAACGGCATTGCTGGGACTGCGCGGCATCCGGCTGCTCGAAGGCCTCGACACCGCTGCGCTGGAGGCGCTCGCCGGGTCGCTCGACTGGCGCCAGTTCCACGCCGGCCAGCAGGTCATCACGCGCAACGCGGCCGACCGCGATGTTTATCTCGTTGTCTCGGGAAAAGTCCAGGTGGTGGCCTTTTCGATTTCCGGCAAGCAGATTACCTATCGCGAAATGGGGGCCGGGGAGCATTTCGGCGAACTCGCCGCGATCGATGGCCGGGCCCGTTCGGCCGACGTGATCGCCCTCGAGGACACCCTGCTCGCGACCATGCGGCCGGAAACGTTCCGGGCGCTGCTGGTGAGCCACGAGCCCTTGCGCGAAAGAATGCTGTGCGGCCTCGTTTCGTTCGTCAGGGAGATGACCGACCGGGTTTTCGAGCTGAGTACGCTCGGCGTGCGCAACCGCGTCCACGCGGAACTGCTGCGCCTTGCGCGCCGCTCGGGGGTGGCGGGCAACGTGGCGCGCATCTGCCCGGCGCCCCGGCACGGCGACATCGCCAGCCGGGTCAGCACCTACCGCGAGCAGGTAACGCGGGAGCTGTCACTCCTCACTGGGCAGAACGTCATCGTACGGGAAGGAAACTGCCTGGTCGTGCTAGATGTGATGCTGCTGGAGAACATGGTCGCCGACGTACGCCACTCCGCCTAGGCGGCGCTCTGCGCCGGAGGACCCAGCGGGCGGCTCAGACGCCGGAGACGAGGGCCGGCAGGGATTCCGCCGGACCGCACGAGGCGGCGGCACCTTCCAGGTCGTTGGCCAGGATCCCGTAGCGGTACGCGAAGATCACCGCCTGGAGGCGGTTGGCGGCACCGAACTCCTTGAGGATGGCCTGCACGTGCTGCTTCACCGTGCACGCCGAAATGCCCAGCCTGCGGCCGATCGGTTTGTTCGCCAAACCCTCCCCGAGCAGCATGAGCACTTCGATCTGCCGCGGGCTCAGATGGAGCGCGCGCAGCGGCGACTTGCCGACCGAAGGAATAAAAGCGGATTCGAGATAGTGAACGGACATCGGATTTCCCCCTTGCATATCCCCAACGTGTCGCCGGTCCCGGTG
>JANMXB010000077.1:0-17230 GCA_031380765.1 Pseudomonadota bacterium
CGCTGCCGTGCCCGTTGCCCAGACGCCCCTGCGCGCGGAAATCCATGCGCATCGAGTGCGGCGGACGCTGTTCGGCGACGCGGATCCTGGCCGCATACACGCCGCGAATGCCAGCCACACCGATGCTGACTTCAGCCTCGAACGCATTGGCCCCGGTGCGCTGCATCCTGCTGCACCCGGGGATTACCGCGGCGAGGACTTCCGGATCGAGCAGGCGCCGCCAGACTTCGGCCGGCGGCGCCGACAGGATCGTGGAGCCTTCGCCTTGCAGCGAGCCGCTGAGCTCCTGGCCGCTGGACTTCGGCTGCGTGCCGCCATGCGTGCCGCTTGCGGTCACCGGCTTGGCGTTCGCGAGTTCCCAGAGGCGGTTGAGCGAAAGCGGCAACTCGATGTCCTCGCGGCCGAGTGCATCCGCGGCCGCATTGGCGAGCGCCGCGGGCGCGAGCATCGAGCTGCCGTCGCCCATGCCCTTGGCGCCGGTCGCGTTGACGGTTGTGGGCGTGGACACGTGACCGATGTCCACGCGCGGCATTTCCGGCGCAGTCGGGCACAAGTATTCGGCGAAGGAGCCGGAGACGAAATTGCCGGCGCGATCGTGCACGAGTTCCTCGTAGAGCGCCGCGCCCAGGCCATGCGCAAAGCCGCCGTTGATCTGGCCCTCGACGATCATGGGATTGAGCATCGTGCCCACGTCGTGCACGGAAACGTACTTGACGATCTCGATCCGGCCGGTAGCTCGGTCGATTTCGACCGCGGCCAGGTCGGCGACAAATCCGTAGGTCATTGCGGAGGCAACCCGATCGTCCTCGCCGGGGCTGGTGAGCGTCGGCGCATCGAGCACGAAAGTCTCGGTCATGCCCGCGCTCACGCCGCCCGGCATGCCGGCGGGATTCCAGTGGGCGCGCGCGGCGAGCTTGCCGACCGCGATCGCGCGCTGCGAGTCGGCGATCACCCGGGCCGCCCCATCGCAGAGCTCAACCGCTTCGACCTCGACCTTGAAGTCCTCGGCCGCGATCTGCTTGAGCTTCAACGCAAGCTTCTGCGCGCACCCAAGGATGGCGCTGGTAACCGCCGAGGCAAAACGATTCGAATAGTTGCCCGAAGCGATGCTCCAGGCGATGGTGCGCGTATCGGCCTCGGTCAGCACGTCCACGTCGTCGGGCGTCACGCCCAAAGTCTGCGCGACGATCTGCGCGGCGACCGTCGCGTGGCCCTGCCCGTTGGGCGTGCTGTCGAGCTGCACGGTGATTGCGCCGCTCGGGTCGATCGAGATCGTCACCGACGCATTGGCGCCGGATTTGGGCTCGGCCTTGCCGCGCTGCTCGCCGGTCTGCGCGAGGCCGACATACGCCATGTTGGACCCCGAAGGCTCGACGCCGAGCGCGATGCCGATGCCGAAGAGCTTGCCGGCCTTCTTCGCGACATCGCGACGAGCGACGAGCGCGGGGTACCCGGCAAGCCGCAGCATTTCGTCGATGCATTTCCCGTAGTCGCCCGAGTCGAGCTGGGAGCCCGCGGGCGAGTCGTAGGGAAACTCGTCCTTGCGCACGATGTTGCGGCGGCGGATCTCGGCGATGTCGATGCCAAGGCCGCGCGCCGCGATTTCCATGATTCTTTCCAGCGCGAAATAGAACTGCGGCCCGCCGTAGCCGCGGTTGAGACCCGCGGGCATGCGGTTGGTGACGACCAGCGTATTTTCGATGGCGAGGTTTTTGACGCGGTAGGCGCCGCTCGAAGTCGAGTGCATGCGGTAGACCGACGCGGGCTCGGGCGCCCGGATGTATGCGCCCAGGTTCACGACGTTCTTGTAGCGCAATCCCAGCAGTTCGCCGTCTTTCGAGAAAGCGGCCTCGATGCCTCCCGTGCGGTCGGTCGCGCTCGACGATGCCATGAGGTGCTCGAGGCGGTCCTCGGTCCACTTCACCGGCGCGCCCACCAGGCGCGAGACCGCGGCCATGAGGACCATGTACGCATATACGGCTTGCTTGATGCCGAAGCTGCCGCCCGAATTCGGCGGCGTCACGATGCGCAGCCGGTTGCCCGGCACGTTGAGGGCGCCGGCCATCAGCGGCTGCAGCACGAACGGGCCCTGGAAATTCGACCAGATCGTGTAGCGGTCCGGATGCGGCTCGAATTGCGCGATTACGCCGTAAGTCTCCATCGGCGTGGCGATCGAGCGCGGAAAGCGGTAATCGAATTTGAAGGTGCGATCGGCGCGCGCGAAGGCGCCATCCGGATCGCCGTACTTGAACTCGCGCTTCTGCGCGACGTTGGTGCCCGCCTCCTCGAACAGCAGCGGTGCCTCCGGCGCGAGCGCGTCATCGAGATGCGCCACGCCGGGCAACGGCTCGTAGTCGACCTCGATCAGCTCGAGCGCGTCCTCCGCGACATAGCGGTCCACGGCGACCACCACGGCAACGGGCTCGCCGTGGTAGCGCGCCTTGGTCGTCGCGCAGACCTGGAAGCGCATCTTGGAGCGCACCACGCTGGGAATGATTCCGGCAACCTGCGCGATCTGCGCGCCGGTGACGACGCCGAACACGCCGGGCAGATTTTCCGCGGCGCTGGTGTCGATCGAACGGATGCGCGCATGCGGATGCGGCGAGCGCAGGATGGCCGCATGGCGCAGGCCCGCGACCGGCTCGAGATCGTCGATGAAGCGGGCCCGGCCCGTCAGGAGCGCTCCGTCCTCCCTGCGGGGGACAGCCTTGCCTACCCACCCAGCCGCCGCGCCGGCGGTCACCGCGGCCAGGCTCGCATGACTGCGCGCATCACTGGGCGTCGGCAGACGGACCGTTCAGCGCGCGGCGAAAGCGCGCCTTCAAAAGCGCGCCTTCGCGCGGCGGCAGGACGAGCGGGATCTTCTCCGCAAGGACTTTGACTTGCGCGAAATTCGGCCCCGCCTCGCCGTGCACCATCTTGTGCAGGCCCGCGACCCCCTCGCGGTCGGTGATCATGCGCGGCTGCGCAAAACCGCAGCCCTTGGCAATCTGCGCAAGATCGACGCCGCTGGCGGTGTGCGTCGCCTGCATGCCGGTCTCGCCGTAGCGCTCGTTGTCGATGACGACGACCGAAAGATTGGCCGGTTTCTGCACGCCGGCGGTCGCAAGCGAGCCCATGCCCATGAGCATCTCGCCATCGCCGGTAACGACGAGGATGCGGTTCCTTGGCTTCGCGAGCGCGAGGCCCAGGCCAATCATCACGGCGCTGCCCATCGCGCCCCAGAGCGGGAACGTCAGGTCGTGGTCGCCCGAGGCGGTCACGTCCCAGGCGGTCGAGCCGAGTCCGGCCACGACCAGCAGCTCGCCGCGGTCTGCGAGCAGCGCATTCACTACATCACGGCGGTGCAGGGTCGCTTTCATCGATCAGTCTGGTCCTGGAAGCTCTTGATGCCGATGAGCCGCTGCGAGATCAGCACGGCCACCGCTGCATAACTGTTATAGGCAAGCCGGGCCGCGGCGCTGGCGACCGGCCCGCCTTCTTCGGCGGTGGTGATGCGCCTCACAACGACGCCCATCGCCTCGAGTACGGTCTGCGTCGCCTGTCCCATAGGCACCTGCCAGGGATTGAATTCGCCCTCGTCGCCGCGCATCGTGACCAGCATCAGGAGCGGGAAGCGGCATTCCTTGATCGTGCCGAGCGTGTTGATGATGTTGCCCACCCCGCTCGACTGCATGAGCACCGCGCTCTTCTCCCCGCCGAGCCAGGCACCCATGACCAGGCCGAGCCCTTCCTCTTCGGTGGTGCAGACCACTGCGCGCATGCTTTTGTCGGCCTGGCAAAGCTCGATGAGCCGCTTGTGGCCGGCATCGGGAACGTACGCGACCTGGCGCACGCCGGTTTCGGCCAGCACCTTGTGCAATGCCAGCGGCCAATCCTGCGTCGTTGAACCTTCTTTCATTGTCTCGCCTCGCTCTTTACGTGACCCTCGCCTCGCTCTCCTTGTCGCACGCAATGCTACGCGGGTACGCCCGGGATCGCGTCGCCTTTTATTACGCGCAGTTGGCTACCGTGACCCGCACCTTCTGTGTCGCGTTGTTCCCGAAGCCGGTCGCATCGGTCACCGGCTCCTCCGGCTGGATGGCCCCATTCGCGTCGGTCGCGCGGCAGGCAAGCGTATGTTCGCCCGGGGGCGCGTCCCATTCGTGCGACCAGCCGCGCCAGGCCCACGGACCGGCAGGAGGCGCGATGCGCGCGTCGCCCCATTTGCCGTCGACGGCAACTTCTACGCGGACTATCTGCGTTCCATTACCCGACCAGGCGCGACCCTGCAGTTTCACCGGACCGCTGGCAGCCACGCGGCGCCGGGTGAAAAAATCCGGGATGCCCGGCGGCACCATGAGCGAGTTGACCCGCATGTGGGTGCAGGGCACGCCCTGCTCACCCGAACGGGCGCGGAAGTGATAGCTCGCCACCTGCTGGATGCCGTCGAAAGGCACGTCGGCGGCTTCGATGCGCGCGAGCCACTTCACGCTCGCCATGCCGTACCAGCCGGGCACGACAAGGCGCAGCGGGGCGCCGTGTTGCGGCAGGAGCGGCTGGCCATTCATTGCATAAACGACAAGCACATCCGACCGCATGGCGTCGCTGACAGTCAGGCTGCGCGCGTAGTCATGCTCGGTCCCCCGGTCGATGCCGCGGTCGGCGCCGTGAAAGACGATCTCCTTGGCGCCGCGAGATACGCCCGCGGCCTCGAGAAGGGGCGCCAGCGGCGTGCCTGTCCATTCGGCTGTCGACACGCCTTCTTCGAGCCAGGGCATCGACGGATAGCGGGGCGACATCTGGCCGCGGCCGTTGCCCGCGCATTCGAGCGTGACGCGCAGGCTTTTCGCGGGCAGCGCCCTGATCTGGTCAAGCGAGAGCATGCGGGGCCGCGCGACCCGGCCGCCTATCGCCAGACTCCATCCGGCGACGGCTTCGGGAATGTCGAAATGAATGAGCAGGTAGTGCAATCCCGCCGGCGTTACGTCATAGCGCAGCGCTTCGAGCGGCATGCCGCTGTTGCGCGAAGCAAGCGCGACCTCTTCCTGCATATAGCGGCCGACGATGGGCGGGCGGCGGGTCTGGCTCATTTTTGGTCGGCGAGAGATCGATGGGGCGAAAACCGCGATTCTAGAGCACCGGCGCAAGAGCCCCGGCCGCGGCCCTATAATTCAAAGCAATGGGCACCCGGCTGGACGCGAAGCTGAGAATGGACCTGGATCGGTTCACGGCTCACCTGCCGCGCGGCGACTTGTGGGTATTCGGATACGGCTCGCTCATGTGGTCGCCGGATTTTCGCTTTGCCGAGCGGCGCGCGGCGCGCCTATACGGTTATCACCGGTCGCTCTGCATCCTTTCGCACAGCTACCGCGGCACGCCCGAGCTGCCGGGCCTGGTGATGGGATTGTGCCCGGGCGGCTCCTGCTGGGGCGTCGCCTTCCGGGTAGACCAGCGTCACGTCGGACGCACGCTGGAGGCGCTGTGGCATCGCGAAATGCCCAACCATGTTTACGAGCCGCGATTTGTCATGGTCCGGGTCGGCCACCGCGCGGTGCGGGGGATCGCGTTCGTGGCGGACCGGCGCCATCGCCAGTTCGCGGGACGGCTGAGCGTGCTGCAGACTGCGCGGATGGTGGCGCAGGGTTGCGGGGAGCGCGGGCAAAACCTCGATTACCTGGCCCACACCGTGGCGCACATGGATGAACTCGGCGTGCGCGAAGGCCATCTGCACGAGGTCCTGAGCCGCGCGCGCAAGCTCTGCGACTAGAGCGGGCGGACGGAGCGCACCGCCCGCTCGAAGCGCTCCATCGCCTGGGCCAGGAGTTTTCTCTGGGTGCCGAAATTGAGCCGCACGAATTGCGGGGCGCCAAAATCGGCGCCCGGCGAAAGGCCCAGGCCGTGGCTCAGAAAATGCGCCTGCGGATCGTCCACGCCCAACCCCGAGCAGTCTATCCAGGACAGATAGGTCGCTTCCAGATGTGCCGCCTCCACGCCCGGAAGGCGTGCCACCGCCGATTCGACAAGGTCGCGATTGACGCGCAGATAGTCGAGCTGAGCGGCAAGCCACGGGTCGCCCTCGCGGTAGGCGGCGACCGCGGCCTCGTACGCAAAGAGCGACGCGTCGTGCACCGATTTCTTGAGGTCGAACGAAAACTTTCCGCGCAGCCCGGCGTCCTCGATGATCGCGAACGCCAGGCCGATGCCAGCGGTATTGAAGGTCTTGGACGGCGCCATGAGGGTCACTGTGCGGCGCGAGAGGTCGCGCGAAAGGCTGGCAATCGGGCAATGCGCGCTGCCCCGCTCGAGCAGGAGGTCGCAATGGATCTCGTCCGACACGATCAGCAGGCCGTGCCTTTCGGCAAATGACCCGAGCCGCGCAAGCTCGTCGCGCCGCAAGATGGTGCCGCCCGGATTGTGCGGATTGCACAGCATCAGCATGCGCGTTTCGGGGCGCACCGAAGCGGCGAGGCTCGCCTCGTCCCAAACCCAGCGGCCGCTCTTGAGCACCATCGGGACGTCCGTCCACTCGCGCGGGGCGTGTTGCGCTGCGCGAAACAGGTGGTAGTAGACAGGCGCAGGCGACAGCAGGTGATCGCCCGGCTGCGTCAGGCGGTTGGCTGCCATGTACAGCGCAGACACCACGCCGGGCAAATACACGATCCATTCGGGCGCGATTTTCCAATCGTACAGGCGTGCCATGCGCGCAACGATCAGGTCACGCAGCTCGGCCGGAGGGGTTGTATAGCCAAAAACGCCATGCTCCACGCGACGGCGCAGGGCCTCGATCACCGCCGGCGGCGCGCGAAAATCGGTGTCCGCGACCCACAGGGGAATGACATCGCGGCCGGCGTACTTCTCCCAGCGGGTGCTGTGTGTGCCGGTCCGATCGGCGGGGGTATCGAAGTCGAAAGCGCTCATGCGTCCGAAGCACAATGATGATCCGCAAGTATGGCAGATGGCTGGAGGTGGAGAACGGAACCGAAAACGGGCGCGGCACCGGTCGAGGGACCGGAGCCGATTTCAGCAACCTGCAAGTTTTGATTGCGATTGCCCGTTCCTGCCCAATCGTAGAGAATCCGGGCGGAGCGCGAAGGCCCTCGGGTCCATGAGGGCGATGCCGGGCGTCCGCAGCCGGCACGAAAATCGAACGATTGGAGGAGAGTGATGAAATCCCTGCTCGCTTTTTCGCGGGTGATCGATGCGCTTAACGAGCGCCTGAGCTTCATCGCCAACTGGCTGGTGCTGCTTTCCTGCCTCATCAGCGCGGGCAACGCCTTCTCCCGCTACGCGTTCAGCATCAGCTCCAATGCGTGGCTCGAAATCCAGTGGTACATGTTTGCCGCGATGGTCATGCTGGGGACGTCCTACACGCTTAAGAGAAACGAGCATGTCCGCGTGGATATCGTGTACAGCAACCTGTCGACGCGCCGCCAGATCGGGGTGGACATCTTCGGCGGGATCCTGTTCCTGATGCCGGCTGCGCTCATCATGGCGTACCTGTCCTGGCCCATCTTTCACAACTCCTGGGTGGAGAATGAAATCTCCGCGAACGCCGGCGGCCTCGTGCGCTGGCCGGTGAAGATTTTTCTGCCGCTCGGATTCGCGCTGCTCAGCCTGCAGGGCATCTCGGAGCTGATCAAGCGCCTCGCGATGCTCACCGGCCACATGGAAGCCAACCTGCACTACGAAAGGCCGCTGCAATGATCTCGCGCGAACTGATGGCTCCCGTGATGTTCGGGGGGCTGGTGGTGTTCATGCTGGTCGGCTACCCGGTTTCGTTTTCGCTCGCCGCGGTGGGGCTGTTCTTCGGGTTCATCTCGATCAACCTCGGCTACTTCGATTTCAGCCTGCTGCAGGCGCTGCCCGAGCGGGTCTTCGGCATTCTCGCCAACGACACGCTGCTCGCGATCCCGTTCTTCACCCTAATGGGCGCGATCCTGGAGCGTTGCGGCCTGGCCGAGGATCTGCTTGACGGGCTGGGGCAGTTGTTCGGCCCGGTGCGGGGCGGCCTGGGCTACGCGGTCATCGTCGTCGGCGCGATCCTGGGGGCCATCACCGGAACCGTCGCGGCGTCGGTGATCGCGATGGGGCTCATCTCGCTGCCGGTGATGATGCGCTACGGCTACGACCAGCGGTTCGCCACGGGAGTGATTGCCGCATCGGGGACCATCACGCAGCTCATTCCGCCTTCGCTCGTATTGATCGTGCTGGCCGATGTGCTCGGCCGGTCGGTGGGAGACATGTACGCCGGCGCGTGGGGCCCCAGTCTCGTGCAGGTGCTTCTGTTCAGCCTTTACGTTCTCATCGTCAGTTTCGTGAAGCCGCAATGGGTGCCGGGCATTCCGCGCGAGTCGCGCACGCTTTCAGGCTGGCCGCTGGTAAAAAAATGCCTGTGGGGCATCGTGCCCTCGCTGGTGCTGATCTTCCTGGTGCTCGGCACGATCTTCCTCGGCCTCGCGACGCCGACCGAAGGCGGGGCGATGGGGACCGTGGGCGCGATCGTCCTTGCGGTCCTGCACCGGCCCGAGTTTTCGCAGCGGGCGAAGACCGCCTCATGGGTCGCAGCAGTGGCCATCAGCGCACTTGCGTTCCTGTTCGTGCTCCAGAGCGCTGGCCTGCCCGAGGGCCTGGTGGCCACCGTGGGCTCGATCATGGCCGTGGCCGAAACGCCCCTGTTCATCGTGTTCTACGCCGGCCTTGTCATCGTGATGCTCGAAGCGGTCTTCATTGCCGATCTGCGCCGGCTGATCGCGGAAGCGTCGAGATCGACAATGCGCATCACCGCGATGGTCATTTTCATCCTCATCGGGTCGACCATATTTACGCTGGTTTTCCGCGGTGTGGACGGCGACCTCTGGATCGAGCACCTGCTTTCGGGACTCCCGGGCGGCAAGGTCGGGTTCCTGATCTTCGTGAACGTGTTCGTCTTCTTCCTGGCCTTCTTCCTCGATTTCTTCGAGATCGCCTTCATCATCGTGCCGCTGCTCGCGCCGGTGGCGGCAAAGCTGGGCATCGACCTCATCTGGTTCGGCGTGCTGCTCTGCGTGAACATGCAGACATCGTTCATGCACCCGCCGTTCGGGTTTGCCCTTTTCTACCTGCGCAGCATCGCCCCGAAGGAAATCAAGAGTTCCGCGATTTACTGGGGCGCGATCCCCTGGGTCGTGCTTCAGGTCATCATGGTCGCGATCGTGATCTTCTGGCCCGGGCTGGTCACCGCTTTCCTCGACAAGGGCAACAACGTCGACCCGAGCAAGGTGAAGATCGAGATTCCCGCCTCCGAGTACGAACGCAAGGGCGAGGAAGAGGCCGCGCCCGACTTCAGCACCCCGGCGCGGAAATAAAAAAACCCCGCCGCGGCGGGGTCTGAGTTCGAGGCGGCAGACCTAGGTGCCCTTGCCGACCCCGACTTTCGAGTTGAACGTGTAGTTGTCGTAGGTGTTTTCCGCAACGCGGAACCAGAGGAACTGCTCGTCGCGGAATTTCTTCCACTCGGGATAGATCCGCTTGAAGTGCGCGCTTTTCGCGCTCATTTCGTCATAGACCTCATAAGCCGCTTTTTCGGCGGCTTCCATGACAGCCTTCGGGAACGGCTTCAATATCGTCCCGCCCGCCACCAGCCTGCGCAACGCCGGCGGATTCTGCGCGTCGTATTTGGCGGGCATCCACGCAGTCGCCTCTCCGCAAGCCGCCTGCAACGCGGCCTGGTAGGTCTTGGGCAACTCGGCCCACTTCTTTTCGTTGACGAGCGTAAACAGCATCGGGCCGCCCTCCCAGTAGCCGGGATAGTAGTAGTACTTGGCGACCTTGTTGAAGCCGAGTTTTTCATCGTCGTAAGGGCCGACCCATTCCGCGGCATCGATGGTGCCTTTCTCGAGCGCCGGATAGATGTCGGGGGCGCCGAGCTGCTGCGGCACAACACCCAGTTTCGCCAGGATCAGGCCCGCCATGCCGCCAATGCGCATCTTGAGACCCTTGAGATCGGCCACGCTCTTGATCTCCTTGCGGTACCAGCCGCCCATCTGGCAGCCGGTGTTGCCGGAAAGGATCGCCATGCACCCGTAGTCCTTGTAGAGCGGCGCCATGGCTTCCTGCCCTCCCCCGAACAGCCACCAGGCGTTTTGTTGCCGCAAATTCCCTCCGAAGCAGATGGAGGTGCCGAAGGCGAACGCCGGATCCTTGCCGAAGTAGTAGTAGGGCGCGGTGTGGCCCAACTCCACGGTGCCGGCCTGGACCGCGTCCAGGACCTGCAGTGCCGGCACGATCTCGCCGGCGGCAAAGGTACGGATCTGGAATTTTCCATCCGTAATCTCCGCAACGCGCTTGGCGACGAATTCAGCGCCGCCGTAAAGGGTGTCCAGGCTTTTGGGCCAGCTCGCGGCCATGCGCCAGGTAATCGTTGGCGCCGGCGCCTGCGCCTTGACGATGGCCGGTGCGGCAACCGCGCTACCCACGGCCAGGCCTACGCCGGCTTTTTTCAGAAATGAACGACGTTTCACAAACACCTCCTCACGTTTGGTTGGCATCTCGTTCCAGCTTGGATTGGAATTTGCGCGCCGCCCGCGCGGCCCGCCGTGCCGGAATCTGGGTTTATTCTGCACGATAACCTGTGAAACAGCCATCCCCGTGCCCTTGACAGGTCCGGCCCGGACGTGCGCCGCAGCACCGGATCAGGGCACCGACTCGGGCCGAGGCCAGGAATGTTCAACTTACACTTTGTCGGATCCGCTCCAATGGCGGATTGCAAGGCGGTTTCTATGCTGTTTTTGGCATCACATCCAGGCGGGCCACGATGCCTTCGAGCGCCTTGGAGGGCGCCGGATAGCGCGCCATTACAAGCGGGTCGTGACCCGGGATTACATGCGCGGGAGAAGCCGCTAGCGCGCGCAACCGGGCGTAACCCTCGACCATTTCGGCGACCGACCAGATGATTGGAAAGGGGCGTGTTTGTTCCATGTTTGCGTAGAAATGCGAAGCGTCGCTCGCCAGCACGAGCCAGCCGTGCTGCGTCATCACGCGTACCGCCTGGATGCCCATCGTGTGGCCGCCGATGAGGTGGACGGATACCCCGGGCGCGACCTCGCCGTCGCCATCGTGGAAACGGACCCTTCCGGCATAGACGCGGCGCACGAGGCTCACCACGTCTTCGGGCTCGTATGCGCCGCGGAAGCACTCGTGGCACATGTAGCGGCCGGTTGCGTAGTTCATCTCCCGGTCCTGCAGGTGGAATGTCGCACCGGGAAACAAATCAAAATTTCCTGCGTGGTCATAGTGCAGATGGGTAACGACGACATCGCGCACCGCAGAGGCGTCGACGCCAAGGAGCTTCAACGCCTCGGCGGGGCAACGCAGGTGGTTGCGCTGGCGCTTTGCGGCCATGGCCGCGGAAAAACCCGTGTCGACGACGATCTCGCGTCCGGCGCCGCGGATCAGCCAGATGAAATAATCGAGCGGCATCGGCGCATCGTGCGGGTCGCCACCGAGAAAGTTCTCGCGCGAGCGCCGCTCGTGATGCGCGTACTTGATCGCGTAAACCTCGTACTCAGGCAGACTGCTCACGCTTCCCCCTTCGAATCGCTCAGTTCAACCGGATGCGCGCGAATTTCCGCTTGCCCACTTGCGCGACGATGGTCGCGCCGGCGGCAAGTTTCAGCGCGCGATCGCTGACGCGCTCGCCGTCGAGCCGCACGCCGCCTTGCTCGATCATGCGCAGAGCCTCGGTCGTGCTCGCCGTGAGGCCCGCCTGCTTGAGCATCTGCGCGACCGGCAGGCCGCCTTCGGGCGCCGACAGCGCGACCTCAGGAATGTCTTCCGGGATCTCGCCGTGTCTGAAGCGCGCTTCGAATTCAGACAATGCCGCGGTCGCGGCGGCCTTGCCGTGGAAACGCCCGACGATCTCCTGCGCGAGCGCAACCTTTATGTCGCGCGGATTGCGGCCGCCTTCGACCTCGCGCTTCCAGCCGCCGATCTCGCTCATCGGGCGGAAGGAGAGCAGCTCGAAGTAGCGCCACATCAGGTCGTCCGACACCGACATGAGCTTGCCGAAGATTTCGCCCGGTGCCTCGTCGATGCCGACATAGTTGCCGAGCGACTTGGACATCTTGTTCACGCCGTCCAGGCCTTCGAGCAGCGGCATCGTCAGGATGCACTGCGGCTCCTGCCCCCAGTCCTTCTGCAGCTCGCGCCCCACCAGCAGGTTGAATTTCTGGTCGGTGCCGCCAAGCTCCACGTCGCTTTTCATGGCCACCGAGTCGTAGCCCTGCATGAGCGGATAGAGCAGCTCGTGCATTGCGATCGGCTGGCCGCCCTTGTAGCGCTTGGCGAAATCGTCGCGCTCGAGAATGCGGGCGACCGTGTACCGCGCGCAGAGCCGGATCATGCCCTCCGCGCCGAGTTGGTCCGACCAGGTGGAATTGAACATGACCTCGGTCTTCTCCGGGTCGAGGATCTTGAAGACCTGTTTACGGTAGGTCGCGGCGTTCTGCTGGATCTGCTCGCGTGTAAGCGGCGGCCGCGTCTGGTTCTTGCCGGTGGGATCGCCGATCATGCCGGTGAAATCTCCGATCAGGAACTGCACATGGTGGCCCAGATCCTGAAAATGACGCAGCTTGTTGATGACCACCGTGTGCCCGAGATGCAGGTCCGGCGCGGTCGGGTCCATGCCGAGCTTGATACGAAGCTTGCGTCCGGTTTGCAATTTCCTGACAAGCTCTTCCTCGACCAGCAACTCCTCACAACCTCGCTTGATAACGTCAAGGGCTTGCGGCACGGGGAGGCTGTTTGTAACCATGAGTTTTGAGGAGCCGAACGGTTGGCGTTGTAATTCTTACAGACCACGTGAGTCTGATACACTCGCCCCCGAATTAAAACAACAAAGCTGGCGGGCGCGGCAGGCGCCTGATTAAAAAAACGATTTTAACCGATCGGACTACCTTGCCCAAGAGACCTCTGAACCCGCGCTTCCGCGCCGCGCGCATTTGCGCCCTGCTTGCGTTGCCCCTCTTCGGGGCGATCGCCGCGTTCGGCACCGCCCCCGAATCTTCGCAGTTGCTGATTCCGCTGACCGCCGTCCCCGAGCCGCTTTCGATCGACTTCGAGCAGGCGCTGGTTCCGGCCCCGACCTCGTTCATTCGCGAAGAAAGGTTCCAGCGTGGCGACACGCTCTCGAGCCTGCTCGCGCGGCTGGGCGTCAACGGCGAGGACACCCACAAGCTGCTGCGTGGCCATGGAAAGTTCCTCAACGGTCTGCGCGCGGGCACCTCGGTCCACGCGGAGGTGCGCGATGACGGCACGCTGATCGCCCTCACTTATTCGACCGGCAAGGACGCGCTCACATCGATCGACCGCGACGGCGAAGGATTCAAGTCCTCCGCATCGCAATTCACGCTCGCAGCGCACACCGTGCTGAAATCGGGAACGATCCGAAGCTCCCTCTTCGCCGCGGCAGATGGCGCGGGACTGCCCGATGGCGTTGCGATGCAGATGGCCGAGGTCTTCGGCGGCGACATCGACTTCCATCGCGACCTGCGCAAAGGCGACCGCTTTTCGGTCGCCTACGAAGTGCTCTACCACGAAGGCCAGGCAGTGCGCCCAGGCCGCCTGCTTGCCGCGGAATTCGTCAACGCGGGCAAGAGCTATCGCGCGGTCTGGTACGCGGGTGCGGACGGCGGCAAGGGCGGCTACTTCACGCCGGAGGGCAAGAACCTGCGCAAGGCGTTCCTGCGCTCGCCGCTCGAGTTCTCGCGCATCACGTCGGGCTTCGGCATGCGCATTCACCCGATCATGCGGCAGTGGCGCGCGCACAAGGGCATCGACTATGCGGCGCCCACCGGCACGCGGATCCGCGCGATCGGCGACGGCGTGGTGGAGTATTCGGGCAACCAGGGCGGCTACGGGAACATGGTCATACTGAAGCACAACGGCCAGCACACCACCGCGTACGGGCACATGAGCAAGATCGCGCCGAATCTCCGCCGCGGCGCGCGGATCTCGCAGGGCGATACCATCGGCTTCGTCGGCCAGACCGGTTGGGCGACCGGCCCCCACCTGCATTTCGAGTTCCGCATCGCGGGCGAACCGCGCAACCCGTCGGCGATCGCACTGCCGGCGGCGCTCCCGATCGCAGCGCATGAGCTCCCGGCATTCCGGCACTCCACGGCTCCCTTGGCCGCGAAGCTGGACCTCATCGCCAACAGCAACCTGGCCCTGCTCCAGTAGCTCCCGCCATTCCCGTGGCGAACCGGGACTTCTATATCGGACTCATGTCGGGCACCAGCCTCGACGGGGTCGATGCTGTGCTGGCCGATTTCTCGCAGGTTCCTTTGCGGTCCGCCGCGCACGCGCATGTCGCGTTTGACGCGGGCTTGCGCGCCGAACTGCTTGCGCTCTCGGCCACGGGGCCGGATGAAATCGAGCGCGCCGGGCGGCTGGGCCGGATTCTTGCGGAGCGCTATGCGGATGCGGTGAAAGCGGTGCTGGCGAAAGCCGGCGTCGCGGCCTCTGCGGTCCGGGCAGTCGGGTGCCACGGACAAACCATCCGGCATCGCCCGGACCAGGGCTTCACCGTCCAGATCGGAAATCCTTCGCTGCTCGCCGAGCGCACCGGGATTGCAGTCGTCGCGGACTTCCGCAGCAGGGACATGGCCGCCGGAGGGCAAGGCGCGCCGCTGGTGCCGGCTTTCCATGCCGTCGCATTCGGCGGTCCGTCTGAAAACCGCGCGGTGGTCAATATCGGCGGAATCGCGAACATCACGCTGCTGCCTCGCAATGGACGTGTGCTCGGCTTCGACACCGGCCCCGGTAATTGCCTCATGGACCTTTGGATCGGGCGCCATCTCGGCAAGCCCTACGACGCAGCGGGCGCATGGGCAAGCGGATCGCGGCCGATCCACGCGCTCGTCGCGAAAATGCTGGACGAGCCCTATTTCCGGATGCCGGCGCCAAAGAGCAGCGGCCGCGAATTATTCAACGCAGCGTGGCTCCAGTCGCTGCTCGGCGGATCGGAAGACCCGCAGGCGGTCCAGGCCTCGCTACTGGAGCTTACGGCGGAGTCGATCAGCTGCGCCATCGAAGTCGCCTCTCTACCGTCAGACCGGCTGATCGTCTGCGGAGGCGGCGCCTGCAACAATGCGCTCATGCGGCGCCTTGGATCGCGGCTCGCGCCGAGGATAGTCGAGTCGAGCGCCGCGCACGGGCTGGCGCCGGACCAGGTGGAGGCCGCGGCATTCGCCTGGCTTGCATGGCGCGCGATCGAAGGAATACCGGGAAACGTGCCCGAAGTGACCGGGGCGCGGGGTCCACGAGTCCTCGGGGCGATCTACCCGGCGTAAAAGAAAAAGGGAGCCGAAGCTCCACAAAAGAAAAGGGAGCCGAAGCTCCCTTTGTTACTTTTCCGGCTGGTCGATCAGGCGGAAAAGGACGACCCGCAACCGCAGGTGGTCGTGGCGTTCGGGTTCTTGATGACGAACTGGGCGCCCTCGAGACCCTCGGAATAGTCGATCTCGGCCCCGACGAGGTATTGGTAGCTCATCGGATCGATGAGCAGGTGGACGCCATTCTTCTCCATGACGGTGTCATCTTCGTTCTGAACTTCGTCGAAGGTGAACCCGTACTGGAAACCGGAGCACCCGCCGCCGGTGACGAACACGCGCAACTTGAGGTCGGCGTTGCCTTCCTCTTCGATAAGCTGCTTGACCTTGCCGGCGGCATTGTCAGTGAAGACAAGTGGCGCCGGCATCTCGGTGACCGCATTCATGTTCTGCTCCATAAGCCCAATGGAATATTATCCTGCCTTGATCTCCATGCGGTCAACGCGGACTTGACTCAGGATCCCGACGCGAGCTTGAGCTCAACCGTTCTGATCTCGGCGGCACCGTCATAGTGAACGAGGCGGCCTTCGACAACGGCGCCCTGATGCATTTCGATGCTTTTGTAGTGCACATCCCCTTTGACCCTCGAGCCCGACTGCAGTTCCAGGGTTTCGGCCGCGTGCACTTGACCGTTGATGGTGCCGTTGACCACGAGGTGGGCCACCTGGACTTCACCGTCCACCCGGGCATGCTCGCTGATAACCAGGGTCCCTGGCTGATCGGGGAGCGCGCTCACATTGCCACGCACGATGCCGTCGATGCGCAAGCCGCCGCTGAAGAACACGTTTCCTTCGATGCGGGTCGTGCCGCCGATGAGGCTGTCAATGCGGTTCTGGGGCTTGCTGGCTTTGCCGAACATGGGATTTCCCTCCGTCAGGATCCGAGCGTCACGCTTTGCGTCGCTTTGGCCTGCGCCGTCCCGGTTTCGAAGATGCGCACCTCAACGGTGCCCACCTTGACCTTCGGGTCGACGCGGAACGTGCCCTCGACGCGAAAAAAATTCCTGAACGCAAGCTTGAACGGCGGCCCATCGGCGGCCACTCGATCAGGAATGAGGATGATAGCATTCCTGCCCTCCTGCTGTACTCCGACCAGCAGCTCGAGGCGACCCTGGAAATCGCCGCGATCGCGCCGATTTCCGGTCAGCAGCAGCATGCGGTAACGATACTCCCCGGGCAGCCCATCCGGCTCGACCTTGAAGCGCTGGATGTTGAGCGCCTGGACGCTTCTCGTATCTACCGACAGCATGTTTTCGAAGATCGCCAGGTCTTCCCGCAGACGCGCATTGTCCTGCTCGAGCGAGCGGATCTGCCGGGCAAGCTGGACCTGCGCGGTGCGCTCTATCGACATTTTGGAGTCGGCCGCATTGGCGATTGCGCGCAGCTTCGCGAGCTCCCCCCGTGTGGATTCCAGCTCGCGGCGCATTCCGGCCAGCTCGTCCTGCACCTCGCCGTGATCGAATCCGGCGAAGCGCCGGCCGGCGTCGTACATCCAGGCGGCCAGTGCAACCGAAAAGGCGAGCAGCACCGCCAGCAGGAGCCAGCGCAGATACCAGGGCACATGCGTACGCACGGCAACCCTTGGTGCCGAAATGCCGAAGCGCTGGCGCAATTTCTTGAGGCCGCCGGCCATCAGGGCGCGGCTCCATTCACGACCACGGTTTTCATCATGGCGAACATTATGTTCGCGTTCCGGACTGGCTGCGCGCCGTCGAACCCCATGCGTTCGGCCTTCGATGCCCGTCTGGTCGCGAATCCGGCGGAAAGCAAAAGAGCCGCCCGGGGACGGCTCTTTGCAGGCGCGAAACTGCCGGGACGGCTAGCGCTTGGAGAACTGCTTGCGCCGCCGGGCCTTGTGCAAGCCCACCTTCTTGCGCTCGA
>JANMXB010000089.1:0-3789 GCA_031380765.1 Pseudomonadota bacterium
TCGGCGTCCTGCGTGACCGGATAAACGTGCCGGGCGACTGCCGTGGCAATCACCGCGCAGGCGGCAAGCACGAGAAACCGTCCCCGCGCAAGGCGGCCCGCCTGCCACAGCAGCAGGGGAAACAGCAGGTAGAAAAACAGCTCCACCGACAGGGACCACGCCGGCGCGTTCCAGGCGAGCGCCGCGGGCGGGTACCAGGCTTGCAGCATGAGCGGCGCGAGAAGGAGGGCTGCGAGACAAGACTCCGGCGGCATGAGATGAAGAACGAAGGACCGGTAAAGGAACACCGGCAGGGCGAGCGCGAGGCCGAGATAGTAGGCCGGTCCGATTCTGGCGAACCGGGCGGCCAGGAACACGGTCCAGGGCACGCTTAGAGCGCCGGTCTCGTGCGGCCCGGAATAGACATACGCAAGGATGAAGCCGGACAGCACAAAGAAGAAAGTCACCGCTGCGTAGCCGGCGCCGGCACCCCCGCCATGGGGCAGCAGGGGCACGCCGCCCGATTCGAGATGCGCGAGCAGAACCGCGCCCGCCGCGAAAAATCGCAGCGAGGTCAACCCCGGGAGGCTCGGGCGGCGCGGTTCGAATGTCAGCAAGTTCGCCGGAGACCCGCTCCAGGACTGGAGCTATCAATAAAAATGTCAGTAGCACCGCGGTGGCGGCAGGGCAGGCGCATCGCCGCACTATATGTCGGCGCCTTCTTACGCTATGTGCGCTTGTGCACGCAGAAGCGGATTCTGACTGCCTACTGCGCGCGCCATTTCGCAGACCCCGCTTGGCGATATGGGGTTGCCCGGGTTGAGCGGCTGCGACGTGGCGCAGCAGATCCGGCGCGTCTCGGCCGCGTGGGCCTCGTCGATCAAGCTGGTCGCGATCACCGGCTGCGGCCAGCCCGCCGACCGCGAGCGGGCACTGGCCTGCGGCTTACTCGGCCTTGATCCCCGCCGCCTTGATGAGCGGCCACCACTTGTCGATCTCGGCCTTGTGGTGGGCGGCGAGGCCTTCGGGCGTCTGCTGCTCCCGGGCCGGGATTTCCTGGCCGAGGTCGGCCAGCCGCTTTTGCGTGGCGGGATCCGCGAGCGCTTCCACGATCGCGGCGTCGAGCTTCGCGATCACCGCTGCGGGCGTGCCCTTGGGCACCCAGATGCCGTGCCAGACGGCCATGTAGAACCCCGGCAGGCCGGCTTCATCCACCGTGGGAATGTCCGGCGCGGCGGGAATGCGCGTCTTCGAGGTGACCGCGTACGCGCGCACTTTACCGCTCCGCACCAGCGGCAGCGCGCTCGCGGCCTGGTCGAAAGACATGTCGATGTGGCCGGCCATCACGTCCTGCATTGCGGGCGCCGAGCCGCGGTAATGGATGATCTGGATCTTCGCGCCGATGACGTTTTGGAAGTACACGCCGCTGACGTGGGAGGGCGTCCCCGAGCCGCCCGTGCCCGAGGACACCTTGTCGGAGTTTGCCTTCACCCACGCTACCAGTTCCCTCAGGTCTTTGGCGGGCACTGAGTTCTTGCTCACGATGATCTGCGGATTGCTCGCGATCATCGCCACCGGCGCGAGATCCTTGAGCAGATCGTAGGGCAACGGGTAGATCGCCCCGTTGATCACGTGCGTGCCGATGTGCCCGATGCTGAGCGTGTAGCCGTCGGGCGTCGAGCGCACCACGCGTCCCACGCCGATGCTGCCGCCGGCGCCGGTGGTGTTCTCCACTACCACCGTCTGGCCCAGCGCGCGCGTCATGCGCTCGGCCATGATGCGCGCGATCGTGTCGGTGGGCCCGCCGGCGGAGAAGGGCACTACGATGCTGACGGCGTGCGAGGGGAAAGCTTGCGCCGCCGCAAGCGATGCGAAGGAGCAGGCTGCGGCGAGAAGGAGAAGTTTGGCCAGCGGTTTCATTCGATCGGTCTCCGTTTTTGCAGTTAGAGGTGCAACGCCAGCGGAAGCGGACATGGGCTTGATATAACGCGTTGCTTCCCGCATTATTGCATTACAAATGCAATGCAAGGAGAACGCCGCCGTGAAGACTGCAGCCATTCCCGCCGTGCGAGTGCCCCCGGAGTTGCGCCAGGCTGCCGAGGAGGTCCTGCAATCCGGCGAAACCCTTTCGGGCTTTGTCGAAGAGGCCGTCCGAAGGAACGTCGAGTTCCGGCAAGCCCAGGGCGCATTCATCGCGCGCGGGCTCGCTTCCGCGCAGGCGTCCAAAAAGTCCGGGAAGTATGTTTCGGCCGCTGCCGTGCTCGCCAGGCTTTCCCGCAGGCTCGAAAAGGCGCGGAAGCGCGGCCCCGCCTCCGCGTGAGCCGGTTCAAGGTCCGCTTCACTCCGGGGGCGGAGGACGACTTGCTGCGGCTGTTCGATTTTCTGCTCGGGCAGGAGATCGCCACCGCGGAGCGCGCCCAGGTCGCGATCGCAAAGGCCGTCGAGTTGCTGGAAGTTTTTCCGTTCGCGTGCAGAAAAGCGCCCGGGGGCGACGGCAATCCCTTCTCGCGTGAGTTGATCATCCCGTTCGCGGATTCGGGATACGTCGCATTGTTCGAAATCGAAAACGCGAATACCGTAACCATTCTCGCGGTGAGGCACCAGCGGGAAGAGGACTATCACTGAAAGTCAGCGGGCGGCTTTTTTTGCCCTTGTTTTCGGCTTCTTGTACTGCGTCAGCATCGCAACCTCGCGCTCGAACGGATCGCGCCGCACCAGCAACTTGAGCATGGGCTTGGGCACCAGCGGGTAGTGGCGGATCTCGTCGAGCTTCCCGGCAATAGTCCACGCTCCGTCCAGCCCCGTCACCCAGTCCTCCAGTTTCGCGCGGCGCAGGTCGTAGGGTACCGAATACTCGCGCAGCGACTTGTGGTCGCGGCGGTTGGAGTATTCGTGCAGGTAGGATAGGGCGAGTTCCCTCAACGTTCGGTACACGGGGTCCCGCCAGCGCAGGTCGGGCCCGTTGGTCTTCGAGATGCAGCCCCAGTGGCCTTTGCGCCTGAAGAGGGCCACCACGTGATCCGAATCCTTTTTCGCGCGCAGGTCGAGCAGCAGCGGCGGCTCCCCGTGCACCCACAGCGCCGCGGCCGCGACCAGCGCGCCCTCGATGCAGTGCGCGCGCTTGTCGCGCAGGACCATGCGCACGGTCGCGCACGAGTCGCCGTCCAACTCGAAGTTCTGCGGCATGTCGAGCAGGTACTTCTGGATTTTTTCGGGTGTCGAGAGCCGGTGTAGCACGGCGAACTCGGCTTGCGTGAGGCCGAGGTCGTCGATGGTCGCGCGTTTTTTGAGCGGCCCGGCCATCTCAGTCGACCTTGACGTTGGCGCGCTTGATCACCGCCGCCCATTTCGGCGTCTCGCGCCGCACCAGCGCGAGGAACTCCTCCGATGTCCCGCCGTCGATCTCGGTGTCGAGGGCCTTGTAGCGCTCGATGAGCACGGGCGCGGCGAGGGCCTTGCGAATTTCGGCGGTGAGCCTTGCCTGCACGTCCTTCGGCAGTCCGGCCGGCGCGATCACGCCGCCCCAGGCGACCGTTTCATAGCCTGGCACGCCTGCCTCGGCGACCGTGGGCAGGTCCGCAAACACCGGCGAGCGGCGCGCGCCGGACACCGCGATCCCGCGCACGCGCCCCGATTTCGCGTGCGGACCGATGGACGAAATATTGTCGAACATCATCTGCGCGTTGCCCGCAATCAGATCGTTGATCCCCTGCGGACTGCCGCGATAGGGCACGTGCAGGATGAATGTGCCGGTCATCGTCTTGAAGAGCTCGCCGCCCAGGTGTCCAGTGGTGCCATTACCGCCGGAGG